>NZ_JBXAWK010000029.1:0-74511 GCF_057291755.1 Kitasatospora sp. UYEF31 | reverse complement strand
GCGGCGTCACGCGACGGCCCGTCCCCGAACGGCTGGGGACATTACGGGCAACCTACCGGTTCAGTCAGTAATCAGACCCCACTGACGAATCGAGGCTGAACCCGTTCAACAATGAGTCGGCGGCCGGCTCGGTCATCGCCTCGGACGGCGCCTGAACAACACCTTGCGTGGCCTGGAGGGCCTGCCGGTGCGGGTGACTGCCGCCGGCTGAGGGGCGAATAGAAATGTCGTACGGGTCGCCTCCCTCGCGGGAGGCGACCCGTACGACATTTTCAGGTCTTGACCTGTTCAGCCGTGTTCAGTTCAGAACGCGCTCTCCGGCAGCTCCATGAGGGAGTTGTCCGTCTGCTCGGCCATCAGCACGAGCGGCGTGATGAGCGGCAGGATCTCCGCGGAGAAGTGCTTCGCCGCGGCGATCTTGCCCTGGTAGAAGGGCTTGTCCTTCTCGGAGGGCTTGCCGGCCAGCTTCTCGACGGCGACTGCGGCCTGGCGCTGCAGCAGCCACGCGACGACCAGGTCGCCGACGGCGAGCAGCAGACGGGTGGTGTTCTGACCCACCTTGTAGATGTTCGTGATCTCAGCCTCGGAGGACATCAGCTGGTTGATCATCGTGCCGACGATCGCCTGGACGTCTTCGGCGGCCTTGGCGAGCAGCTGCTTGTCGGCTGCGAGCGTCTCGCCGCCGGCCGGGGAGGCGATGAACGCCTGGATCTCGCCCGCTACGTGGGTCAGCGCCTGCGCCTGGTCCCGGACGATCTTCCGGAAGAAGAAGTCCTGGCCCTGGATCGCGGTGGTGCCCTCGTACAGGGTGTCGATCTTGGCGTCCCGGATGTACTGCTCGATCGGGTACTCCTGCAGGAACCCGGAACCACCGAACGTCTGCAGCGACTGGGCGAGCTGCTCGTACGACTTCTCCGAGCCGTAGCCCTTCACGACCGGCAGGAGCAGGTCGTTGACCCGCTCGGCCAGGTCGTCGCGGTCACCGGCCAGCTCGGCGGCGGTGATGCGGTCCTGCCACGAGGAGGTGTACATGACCAGGGCGCGCATGCCCTCCACGTACGCCTTCTGCGTCATGAGCGAGCGACGCACGTCGGGGTGGTGCGTGATGCTGACGCGCGGGGCCTTCTTGTCCGTCATCTGCGCCAGGTCGGCGCCCTGCACGCGCTCCTTGGCGTAGTCCAGCGCGTTCAGGTAGCCGGTGGACAGCGTGGCGATGGCCTTGGTGCCGACCATCATCCGGGCGTACTCGATGATCTTGAACATCTGGGCGATGCCCTCGTGCGCCTCGCCGACCAGCCAGCCCTGCGCCGGGATGCCGTTCTCGCCGAAGGTGAGCTCGCAGGTCGTGGAGGCCTTCAGGCCCATCTTGTGCTCGACGTTGGTGACGAAGGCGCCGTTGCGCTCGCCCAGCTCGCCGGTCTCCCAGTCGAAGTGGATCTTCGGCACGATGAAGAGTGACAGGCCCTTGGTGCCCGGACCGTGGCCCTCGGGGCGGGCGAGCACCAGGTGGATGATGTTCTCGGACATGTCGTGCTCGGCGGAGGTGATGAACCGCTTCACGCCGGAGATGTGCCACGTGCCGTCGTCCTGCTTGACGGCCTTCGTACGGCCCGCACCCACGTCGGAGCCGGCGTCCGGCTCGGTGAGCACCATGGTGGCGCCCCACAGGCCCTCGACCATGCGCTCGGCGACCTTGTGCTGTTCCTCGGTGCCGAGGGCGTGCACGACGTGCGCGAAGTCGGGACCGCAGGAGTACATCCACACGGCGGGGTTCGCGCCCAGGATCAGCTCGGCGACGGCCCAGCGCAGTGAGCGCGGGCACGTGGTGCCGCCGAGGCCCTCGGGGAGGCCCAGGCTCCAGAAGCCGGAGTCCATGTAGGCCTGGTAGGACTTCTTGAACGAGTCGGGCATCGCCACCGAGTGCGTCTCGGGGTCGAAGACCGGCGGGTTCCGGTCCGCGTCCGCGAACGACTCGGCAAGCTCGTTCACCGCAAGGCGCTCGACCTCCGCGAGGATGGTCTTCGCCGTGTCGGCGTCGTACTCGGCGAACGGTGCGGTGCCGTACACCTCACCGCGGCCGAACACCTCGAAGAGGTTGAACTCGAGGTCGCGGAGGTTCGACTTGTAGTGACCCATGGGATGCTCCGCCTGTCCGTGTGTGAAGACTTGTTTCTGAAGATGCTGTACTAGTCGGTAACAAAAGCATCCTACCCATCGGTAACTTTTGCAATGCGTAGTGGGTCGTCTGCGATCAGAACCCAGCTCGAAACGAGTCGATCTGTACGAGTTTGTTCTTTAATTGATCACTCGCAGCGCTCCGCCGCACCTCGTACCCATCGGTAGTAAGGGTGTGTGCGCCGAACGGGTGGCCTGGAGGTACTAACCTCTTGTTCTGTGTACAGCTACACGACGGACGAGGCCCAGGTGCGCACCGAGGTGCCAGCGCTGAGCGACGCGGTGCGCGCGTTCGCCACCGGCATGATGAGCGGCGAGGACTTCCAGGCGATCTTCATCGCCTCGACGGTCTACTGCCCGCGCGGCGACCGCCCGGGTTTCCTCGCGCTGCACAACACCCCCGAACCGGTCATCCCGATGTTCTCCTCGCTCGAAGAGCTGAAGGAGTACGCGGGCAAGGAGTCGAAGCACTTCACCGTCACCGGCGCGGAGGTCCTCGACCTCCTGCCCAACGGCTACGGCTTTGTGCTCGACCTCGACGGCGAGCACCGCGTCATGTTCGACGCCAAAGCCGTGGAGCAGATGGTCACTTTCACGATGCGGCGGATGTACGGCTGACCGGACAGGCCCGGGTCGCGATCTGGGCACTACCCGGGTACTACCTGGGTGCGGAGCCCCGCCGCGGTTGTGTATTCTTACTCATGCCGGAGAGGTTCACTCCGAACCGGCGAGCAAGGCTTCGTGGCGCAGTTGGTTAGCGCGCCGCCCTGTCACGGCGGAGGTCGCGGGTTCGAGTCCCGTCGAGGTCGCAGGACACAGAGGGGCCCGAGTGGGGAAATCCACTCGGGCCCCTCTGTCGTTTCCTGAGGTGTGCCGCGGATGTGCGGGCCGGTCCGTCAGGCCGGCCGGTGGCCGTGGTTGGCCCTGTGCTTACGGCGGCTCTTGCGCTTGCGGGTCTTCCTGGACATGGCGGTCCTCCCCGGGTTTTCAGTGGAGCGTCCGACAGTGTGCCGACGTGTGGTTCGTGTACTCGGCGGTCAGTGACTCCGGCGCGGCCGGGGCAGCAGCAGGGCGAGCATGGTCTCGCTCTCCACCGGCTGGGTCCGCTGGCCCGTTGCTTCCTTGATGTCCTTGGCGTCCTGGGTGGCCGGTTCCGCCTCGTCCTCTGACGCCGGGGCGTCCCAGGACGCTGCTTCCCACAGACTGGCGTCGAACAGCATGGCGTCGCGCATCGCAGTCTCCCCTGCCTCGTACGGGTTTGAGTTCGTACTGTCCCTCAGTGCCTCGTCGGCGACACTACGTTGCCTGTGTTTCCGGTGCGTGTCTATGTGGTTGCCCAAAGTGGCGAGGAACTGCTGTTCGAGAGCGAGAGGTTACGGCTGACGCCGAGGGTTAAGCCGCACGAGTGACCACTCATCTGGTTGATCGTTAATCCCACCGAGTGGGCCAAGTGACTGTGGCGTAACCCGCGTCGCACATTTTGTCGATCTTGGCCGAAGGAGGTGATTTTGCGTGACGAGCAGTCAGATGCTGGAGATCTTCCGGTACCGCGACGGGAGTGGCATCCGGACGGTGGTGATCGACGGAGCTGTGTGGTTCTGCGCCTCGGACGTGTGTGCGGTGCTCAGTATCAGCAACGTGAGTGATTCCATCGGCAAGGTGACCAGGCCTTATGAGCGGAAGCAGGTGAATACTCTCGCCTTTGGCGATGGTATTCGGTCCCGCCGGGGGAACCCGAACATGCTCTTCGTGAGCGAGTCCGGGCTCTACAAATTGATCATGCGGAGCAATAAGGCTGAGGCCGAGGCGTTCCAGGACTGGGTCACTCAAGAGGTACTTCCTGCGATCCGGCAGACCGGCAGCTACGAGGTCGAGCGCCCGGATCGGATGGGCGACCTGTTGTCGCAGGTCTCTTCCTCGCTGCAGGATCTCGTTGCGAGCAACGACCGTCTCGCGAAGGTCATCGAGCTCAATTCGATGGCGGTGGCCCGGCTGACGGTCAACATGCCGGAGGATGCAAAGGCCGCCGTGCCGCCTCGGGCGGCCAAGGCGCTGGGCTGGGGCAAGCACCCCCGGAAGCTCACCCCCGGATCGGTAGCCGAGGCGCGCTGTCAGGTCCGGGCGGGAGCGTCGATCAGCGAGATGGCTCAGGAGCACTGCGTGTCCTACAGCGCGATGTACACGGCGGTGCGGGGAATGACCTTCTCCCACGTCACGGAGCCGCCGGTGCTGGGGCGTCGCCGTCTGTGAATACTCGGGACTTTGGCTCGAGTCCCGTCGGGGTCGCAGCACACGGAAGGCCCGAGTGGAGAAATCCACTCGGGCCCTTCTGTCGTTTCCGCGGGTGCACTGTAGGTGTGCCGCGGGGCTGTCCCTCAGTGCCTCGTCGGCGACACTACGTTGCCCGTGTTGCCGGTGCGTGTCTATGTGGTTGCCCAAAGTGGCGGGGAAGTGACGTCCAAGGGTGGGAGGTTACGGCTGACGCCGGGGGTTAAGCCGCACGAGTGGCCTGTCATCTGGTTGATCGTTAATCCCACTGAGTGGGCCAAGTGGCTGTGGCGTAACCCGCGTCGCACACCTTGTCGATCTTGGTTCAGGGAGGTAATTTTGCGTGACGAGCAGTCAGATGCTGGAGATCTTCCGGTACCGCGACGGGAGCGGCATCCGGACGGTGGTGATCGACGGGGTGGTGTGGTTTTGCGCCTCAGATGTGTGTGTGGTGTTGGGGCACAGCAATTCCCGGATGGCGGTCGCCGGGCTCGAAGCGGACGAAAAGAAGAGGCTTGATGTCCGTCTCTTCGCAGGTCAGGGGGGTTCCGTAAGCAATGCTTACGGAACCCCCCTCGGTGGAAACCCGTACATGACGTTCGTCAGCGAGCCGGGTCTGTATGACCTGATCATGCGCAGTCGGCGTCCCGGGGCAAAGGCGTTCAGCCGCTGGGTTCGGCACGAGGTTCTTCCCGCCATCTGGACGACCGGTCGCTACGAAGTCGACCGCCCGGATCGGATGGGCGACCTGTTGTCGCAGGTCTCTTCCTCGCTGCGCGATCTCGTTGCGAGCAACGACCGTCTCGCGAAGGTCATCGGGCTCAATTCGATGGCGGTGGCCCGGCTGACGGCCAACATGCCGGAGGACACCAAAGTCGGCACTTCGGCTCGGACGGCAAAGACCCTGGCTCGGGGCAGTTGTCCCCAGCAACTCTCCGTCGAATCAGTGGCCGAGGCGCGTCGTCAGGTCCGGGCAGGGGTGTCGATCGACGAGCCGCCGGTGCCGGGGCGGCCCCGGCGGTGACCACTCTCACCGATGGCGAGAGTGGTTGGCTGTCCTGAGGAGGGTTCCGTAACAAATGGTCACGGAACCCTCCTCAAGGCCTGTGGATAACTCATTTCTATGCAGCTCAGAGCACTTCTCCCGAAAGTTCCGGGAGTATTGCCCAAAAAACTCTCGCTGTGCGGGGTCCGCATCCGATGCGTACCCCGCGCGGCTCTCAGCCCTACCTCGCAGCCCGCCCGTGCCGCAGCAACTCCCCGCTGTGCACCCCGGTCTCCCTGTCGTCCTCGATCGTTACCTGGCCGTTGACGAGCACGTGCCGGTAGCCCTTGGCCTCAATGACCGTGCGCAGTTGCCCGGCCGGCAGGTCATGGCGGAACTCCGAATCCCCGTAAGCCAGTTCGTCGTAGTCGTAGACGATGATGTCGGCCGCGGCACCCTCGCGGAGGATGCCCCGGTCAGTGAATCCGGCTGCGTGTGCGGGCAGCGCCGACAGTCTCCAGTGGGCCTGCTCCAGCGTCGTCCAGCCGTGTTTCCGCACGTACCCGACGATGTACTCCGTGCCGTACATCCCCGCGCTCAGCGTCTTGAGATGCGCGCCGCCGTCGGACAGGCCGGGGATCAGGTACTCGTAGTCGACGAGTTCCTTTTGTACAGCCCGCCGCTGCGGGTGTTGGCGATGACCGCGTTCCAGATCAGCGGACGCCCGGCGTCCATCGCCTCTTCGAGGAGCCGCGCCAGTGCGGCGTTCTCCCCATCCGTCGGCTTGACTCCGGCCTTCGCGCGCTCACGCATGTCCGGAGCCAGGCCCTGTCTATTGAGTGCGCCTTACAGGAACATCCCCGTGTCGAGGACGACATCGAATGGTGCGGGGACCTTCAGGGGCTCTCCGAAGATGGCGACAGTCGAAGTGCGGTACGTACCAGTTGCGGAGTCCGGAGCGGAGTACAACACGGCCTTGCCCGCAGTGCGATCGACCAACAGGTAGAACGGCACATTGCCGCGGGCGTAGATCTCGTACTTGTCGCCGGACTCCACATCGAGTTTCCGGGTGGAAGGCGAGGTGATCTCGACAACGAGAACGGCGGCTTCACCAGGAAGCGGAATGATGTCCTGGCGGGCGCTGTCGCGGGGTAGCAGGGTGATGTCGGGACGGGGTTCACTGGCGGATTCAGGGAAGGCGAAACTGGTGTCCAGGACGGGAAACAGCTTGTCTGTCTTGAGCGCCGCGGCCAATTCGAAGCCGAAGAAGTTGTGCATGCCCGTCCCGGATGGCGACACGATCAGATTCCCCTTGACCAGCTCGGCGCGAATGCCCTCCGGCAGGCAGTCGTACAGCGCTCTGGGAGTCCTGGTGTGTGGCTCGGCGGCAGTCATAACACTCATCGTGCACTCCTTTCGGCCCAGTCGGCGACAGCATCGCCGATGTCCGCCAACTTCACCCGTACACCGTAATCAGGACATCCCGCTGCACTCCAGCTGTCCCACTGGGTTTCACTCGAACGAGTTGGTTACTCCGTGGTTAAGATTCCGCGGCCGAGACTCTGCGGAAAACTCTGCGGTGAAAACTCCACGGTCGAACCGCCGCGCAAAAAGCTTTCGGACACGGAAAGGCCCAACCACCTCGCCGATGGTTGGGCCCGATCGCGGTTCGGGTAGGTCGAACCCTCATACGACCTACCGGGTGTCGAAGTCGAACCCTCATACGACTTCGATCCGCGGTCCGTTCCCCCGTTGACACCTCAGGGCAGAGTGTGTTGGGGGACGCTTTAGTTGTCCGAAGGGGCCGGAGCCCCGCCGGGTGTCACACGCCGCGCAGTCGCGCGGCCTCGCGGGCCAGGTCCTCGACCCGCTTCCAGTCGCCGGCGGCGATCGCGTCGGCCGGCAGCATCCACGAGCCGCCCACGCACGCCACGTTCGGCAGTGCGAGGTAGCCGGGAGCCTTGGCCGGGGTGATCCCGCCGGTCGGGCAGAACCGCACGTCGGGCACCGGGGACGCCAGCGACTTCAGGAACGCCGCACCACCCACCGCCTCCGCCGGGAAGAACTTCATCTCGCGCGCTCCGCGGTCACGCCAACGCATGACCTCGGAGACCGTCGACGTGCCCGGGAGGAACGGAACCCCGCTGTCCTCCAGTGCGTCGTACAACGCGTCGGTGCACCCCGGGGTCACGAGGAACTTCGCACCCGCCGCGACCGAAGCCTTGACCTGATCGACCGTCAGCAGCGTTCCGGCGCCGACCAGGGCCTCCGGGACCTCGGCGGCGATCCGCTCGATTGCCGCCAGGGCGACCGGCGTGCGCAGGACGACCTCGACGGCCGGCAGGCCGCCGGCGACCAGCGCCCGGGCCAGCGGAACGGCCGTCTCCAGGTCGTTGATGACAACAACGGGGATGACCGGTGCGAGGTCGAGCGGCGATACCGGGGAAGTCATGCGGACACCTCTTCAGTGCGGTGCGTCGAGAAGGAGCGTTCGGCTCCAGTCAAGCCACCGGGGGTTTCCGCCGGGAGGCCGGGAACTGTCTCCCGGGCAGACACAGCGCGTACAGCGTCTTGCGCGTGGGACGCCAGCCAGGCGGAGGCACCGATGAGCGCGGGGTACTCCGCCACGACAAGCGCGGTGGAGATACGGCTCAGGTAGGCACCCATGGTCGGGTTGGTCTCGAAGCGGGACCGGAACTCACTCTTGACCAGGAGTTCGTGGATCCGCGGCAGGACGCCACCGGCCAGGAACACACCACCGCGTGCGCCAAGCGTCAAGGCGACGGTACTCGCGAATGTGCCGAGCAGGCGGCAGAACGTGTCGATGGTGGCGACGCACAGGGCGTCACTGCCGTCGAGCGCCCGCGAGGTGATGTCCGCGGGGGACAGCGGCTCGGCCGTGACTCCCTGGACCTCGGCCTCGGCGCGGTAGAGCCGGACGAGTCCGGGGCCCGACAACACGTGCTCGACGGTGACCGTGCCCAGGCCGCCGCGCTCGTTGTGCAGCGCTTCGATGACCGCGGCGTCGGTGCTGTGCGCGGGGCGCAGCACGGCGTGCCCGCCTTCGCCCGGCAGTGGGATGAACCCGCCCCGGCCGTCGGGGACGAGACCGGCCACGCCGAGTCCGGTGCCGGGACCCAGCACGGTCATCGGCAGGGCCGGGTTGGGACGGCGCTCACCGATGAGCAGCAGGTCCTCGTCCGCGAGGTGCGGGAGGGACATGGCCAGTGCGGCGAAGTCGTTGATCAGGTGCAGTTCGGGGATGCCGAGCTTGGTGCGCTGCTCGGCGATCGAGAGCACCCAGTTGCCGTTGGTCAGCCGGAACCGGTCACCGGTGATCGGTCCCGCCACCGCGGCGCAGACCGCGCCCGGGCGCGCGTCCGTACCGCAGAGTTTGAGGTATTCCTCGACGGCCGAGGCCAGGTCGGGGTGGTCGGCGCCGTGCAGGACGAGGATCTTCTCGGCCCGGCCGCCGGGCTCGGTCACCAGACCGAAACGGGCGTTGGTGCCACCGATATCGGCGACAAGCCAGGGTGCGTCGGCAGAGGGGGCGTGGATCGTCATGCCACTACCTCATCATCTTCGGCGAACCGGTCTGACTGGTCCCCCTCGATGAAGTGGCCGTCCGCGCTGGAACCCGCGTGGTCGAGCGGGCTGCCGACCGACGAGGCGCCGAGGTATGCGGGGCCGACGCCGGCGCGCAGGGCCGCGAACAGCTCGCGGCCCGTACCGACCCATTCGGACTCGGCCGGTGCGGCACCGGTGGACGGGCGCTCGCCCAGGTTCTCCACAGCGACGGTGAGCGTGCCGGTGACCGCGTCGACGGTGATGATGTCGCCGTCGAGGATGCGGCCGATGTTGCCGCCGGCCGCCGCTTCCGGTGTGCAGTGGATCGCCGCGGGGATCTTCCCGGAGGCGCCGGACAACCGGCCGTCGGTCACCAGCGCGATGTGGTGGCCGCGGTCCTGGAGCACTGCCAGCGCCGGGATGAGCTTGTGCAGTTCGGGCATGCCGTTGGCGCGCGGGCCCTGGTAGCGCAGGACCGCCACGAAGTCGCGGTCCAGCTTGCCGGCCTCGAACGCCTCGGTGAACGCGGCCTGGCTGTCGAAGACGACGGCGGGGGCGGTGACCGTGTGGTGCTCCGGCTTGACCGCGGAGACCTTGATGACCGCGCGGCCCAGGTCGCCGGACAGCATCCGCAGTCCGCCGTCCACGTCGAACGGCTTGTCGTACGGGCGGAGCACGTCGAGGTCGAGCGACTCGGTGGGGCCGTCGCGCCACTCCAGCGTGCCGTCTTCCAGAAGGAAGGGCTCCTGGCGGTAGCGGTCCAGACCGTCACCGACGACCGTACGGACGTCCTCGTGCAGCAGTCCGCCGTCGAGCAGCGTGCCGATGAGGAAGGCCGTGCCGCCGGCCGCGTGGAAGTGGTTGATGTCCGCTGCGCCGTTGGGGTACATCCGGGTGAGCAGCGGCACCGCCGTGGACAACTCGGCGAAGTCGTCCCAGGTGAGCTGGACGCCCGCTGCGGCGGCCATGGCCACCAAGTGCAGGGTGTGGTTGGTCGAGCCGCCGGTGGCGAGCAGTGCGACGACGGAGTTGACCAGGGCCTTCTCGTCGACGACCTCGGCCATCGGGATGTAGTCCCGGACGAGAGTCTTCGGGTCGCCGAGCGCGGTGGTCGCGGCGACGCGGGCGCCTGCGGCGTCGGTCAGCGCTTTGCGCAGCGGCTGGTCCGGGTGCACGAAGCTGGCGCCGGGCAGGTGCAGGCCGAGCACTTCCATGACCAGTTGGTTGGTATTGGCGGTTCCGTAGAACGTGCAGGTCCCGGCCCCGTGGTAGGCGCTGGCCTCGGCTTCGAGCAGTTCCTCGCGGGTGGCCTTGCCCTCGGCGAAGCGCTGGCGGATCCGCGCCTTCGCCTTGTTGGGCAGACCGGAGGACATCGGGCCGGCCGGTACGAAGATCGTCGGCAGGAAGCCGAAGGACAGCGCGCCGATGACCAGGCCGGGCACGATCTTGTCGCACACGCCGAGCATCAGGGCGCCGTCGAACATGTCGTGGGACAGCGCCACCGCGGTGGCCATGGAGACCACGTCGCGGCTGAAGAGGGAGAGCTCCATGCCCGCGCGGCCCTGGGTGATGCCGTCGCACATGGCGGGCACCCCGCCGGCGAACTGGGCGATACCGCCGACCGCGGCGACCGCGGCCTTCAGCTGCTCGGGGTAGTCCCGCAGCGGCTGGTGCGCGGAGAGCATGTCGTTGTAAGCGGAGACGATCGCGAGGTTCGGCTTCGACGGGCCCTGGAGTCCGGAGCCGCGCAGGCTCAGCTTCTCCTCGGGTGAGCAGGCGGCGAAGCCGTGGGCGAAGTTGGCGCAGCCGAGCTGCGTGCGCTGCGGGCGGTCGGACGCCGCGGCGCGCATGCGCTCCAGGTATGCAGCCCGGGTGGCGGCGCTGCGGCGCGCGATGCGCTCCGTCACCGTGGCCACCGTCGGGTGGATCGTCTTCTTGCTCACCTGTTCGCTGCCCCTGTAGGCCCGTGAGTGCGGTCGCGGCCGGTGTGCGGCTGCGGCTGTACTGCGTACTGGTCGTTCCTTGTGCCGGTGCCGTCGGACGACTGGTGTCGTCGATGACGCCGGGTGCAAACCATGACAAGAGGCTACGTACTACGACAGATCATGGCGATCTGCGACGTCTTGTCGCAGTGCCCGAGGAGCGCGGTCGAACTACTCGTTGAGGCTTCGAGGATCAAACTAGGTGCACTTTTGCATGTTTGGCAAGCAAAAGAAATGTGCTCTGGTGACGAAGTGGTCGACTTAGAGCTTTGACCGGGGGAAAAGGGTCCTGCTTCACTGGGGCGTATGGCCCGACGCGCGAACCCCCTGCCGCACAGCAGTGCAGGCGATGTCCTGCAGCTAGTCCGGGATGGCGCGGCTGCCACCCGGGCCGATGTGGGCAGGCTCACCGGCCTGTCCCGCTCCGCGGTGGCCGCCAGGGTGGATGAACTTGTCGCGGCGGGTCTGATCGCCGAACGCGCGGACGGCGTGTCCACCGGCGGGCGTCCGCCGATCCGCCTTGAACTCAACCCGGACGGCGGCCTGGTCCTGGCCGCGTCCCTGGGCAGCAGCCGCGGTCAACTCGCGGTGTGCGACCTGACCGGCAGGGTGCTGGCCCGGCGGGAGACCGAGATGGCCGCCGCCCGCGGCTCCGAAGCCGTGCTCAGCCGACTGCCCGACTGGTTCGACTCCCTCCTCGCCGACAACGGACGCACCTTCGACGAGGTGCGCGGCATCGGGGTCGCGGTGCCCGGTGCGGTCGAGCAGTCCAGCGGGCGCGCGGTCGGCACGCCCATGCTGCCGGGCTGGGAGGGCATACCGATCGGTCCCGCGCTCGAGGAACGGTTCGGCGTCCCGGTCTATGTGGACAACGATGTGAACGTCGCCGCACTGGGCGAGTACCGCCGCCGTGGAGACACCGGCGACCTGGTCTTCGTGAAGATCTCGACCGGAATCGGCGCGGGCATCGTCTCGGAGGGGCGGGTGTTCCGGGGCGCGCTCGGCGCGGCCGGCGAGATCGGTCACATCCCCGTCGACGGTGACGGCCGCCGGTGCTGGTGCGGCAGCGTGGACTGCCTGGAAGTCATGGCCAGCGGGCGGCACTTGATCGAGACACTGGCCGCCCACGGCGCAGTCCTGCCGGACGGCCGTACGGTCTCCACCGTGCGTGACGTCGTCGCCCTCGCGGGTGCCGGACACCCCGAGGCCGTACGCCTGGTGCGCGAGTCGGGCCGGCTGCTCGGCGGCGTGCTGGCCGGAGTGGTCAACATCCTCAACCCGGCCGTCGTCGTCCTCGGCGGCGACCTGGCCGACGCCGGTGACCAGCTCCTGGCCGGGGTGCGCGAGATGATCTACCGCCGGTCGACCGCGGTGGCTACCCGCGAACTGCAGATCGTGCCCAGCGCGGGCGGCGAGGAAGCCGGTCTGGTCGGCTGTGCGGTGATGGCGCTGGACAGGGTCCTGGCGCCGGATTCGGTGGACGTGATGTTGGCCCGCCGGGCGGCGGAGCAGGCCGCGCCGGTTCTTGCCTGATCCGCCTGCCCGAGCTGACGGTCCCGGCACGCCTGACCGAGAACACCGTTTCGCGTACGGATTTCTCCCTGCCCAGATGTTCCTCTTGCGGAAAGTTCAACAATCAACTAACTTGAGGCGTGAAGCACCCCGAGGCTGGCTTACAGGGCCCGCCGGGACTTGATTTTTAGGAGAAGTCATGCCTGCCATCACGGTCGAGAACCCCCTGGCTCTCCCACACGTCCCGGTGCCCACCCTGGACGCCCGCCCGCGCCCGGTGGTGCAGCACACCACCGCGCCCAGCGGTTTTGAGGGGGAGGGCTTCCCGGTCCGCCGGGCCTTCGCCGGAGTGCCCAGCAGTCGCCTCGACCCGTTCATCATGATGGATCAGATGGGCGAAGTTGAGTACGCGCCGGGAGAGCCCAAGGGCACCCCGTGGCACCCGCACCGCGGCTTCGAGACGGTCACGTACCTGCTCGACGGCACCTTCATCCACCAGGACTCGGCCGGTGGCGGCGGGGTCATCAGCGACGGCGACACCCAGTGGATGACCGCTGGCTCAGGGCTGCTGCACATCGAGGCGCCGCCGGAGTCGCTCGTCCGCAGCGGCGGTCTGTTCCACGGCCTCCAGCTGTGGGTCAACCTGCCGCGCGCGATGAAGATGTCCGACCCGCGCTACCAGGACATCCGCGGCGGTGACATCAAGCTGCTCGCCTCCGAGGACGGCGGCGCGCTCGTCCGGCTGATCGCCGGTGACCTGGGCGACATCCAGGGACCTGGGTCCACGCACACTCCGATGGCGATGATCCACGCCTCGGTCAGCCCGGGTGCGCGCCTTGTCCTGCCGTGGCGCACCGACTACAACGCGCTGGTCTACGTGATGTCGGGCCGCGGCACTGTCGGCGCCGAACAGCGTCCGATCGAAGCCAGCCAGCTCGCGGTCCTCGGCACCGGAGACACCGTGGAGGTACGGGCGGCTGACAACCAGGACAGCCGTACGCCCAAACTCGAAGTCGTCATCCTCGGCGGCCTGCCGATCCGTGAACCCGTCGTCCAGTACGGCCCGTTCGTGATGAACACCAGGTCCGAGATCGTCCAGGCCGTGGACGACTTCCAGGCCGGCCGCATGGGTCACATTCCGGCCGGTCACAACTGACCTCCGGAAGCCGTTAACGGCCGCTGATCAGGCCGGTCGCGCCGGACTTGTCCGGCGCGACCGGCCTGATCGTGTGGCCCGCCGGTGCTGTTGGGAGCCGGGCGGCCAATGAGGTGGGCGGCCCGGTCCTGAACTAGCCCTCCGCAGCAGCGCGCACACCCCTTGACGCTGCCGGAACGGGTGTTCACACTTAACAAGCTCAACTGGTCTTTCCTGTCGACTTGTCAGACGCCCTACACAGCCACTCCGGAGCGCCCATGCCTGACCCATGGCGCAAGAGGATGCAGGTGGGCATCGTTGGTGCCCGAACCCGTTCGGCGAACTGGGTTGCGATCCGGGTCGTCCATTCCGACCTGCTCACTTCCCTGCTGCTGTGCGTGGCGGTGGCGGTGACGCTCTTCCTGTACTTCCGCGACCCCGGATCGCGGGCGCAGTGGCTCGGCCTGGTGGTCGCCGTGCCCTGGCTGCTGTCGCTGTACCGGCACCGCATGGTCTGCGTGCCCTGTCCACGACGTGCCCGCGGTGGCGGCCGGTGAGTGGCTACGTGCCACCGCAGACACCGTCGGCCAGGTCGCTTCGGCTGAGTGATCTGAAGCAGGCGCTGGGGCGGAATCCTGACACTCCGCCAGATAAGCCGCACCGCCGGGCGTCCACTCGAACAGCGGGGCGGACAGCCACTCCTGAGTCCGTCGAGCCCGGCACCGCGGTCAGGCCCGGCAAACCTGTTGTCCGTAAGTCTGAACCGGTCGTGGAGCCCGCGGCGTTCCGGGCGAGGCCTGTTGTCGCACCCGTGCGCCGGGTGCCGACGCCGCCACCGGTGCAGCCCCGGCCGCGGCGGCATGTGCTCGAACGAAATGTCGAACCGGTTCGTAGCTCAACTCCCGTACAAAAGAAGGCCCCGAGCGGACCACCCGCCGCGAGTCGCGCCCGGGCCGCGCCCGACAAGGGGCGCGCGCCGACGCACGAGTCATCCGTACGACCTCGCCTTATCGCCCGCCGAATGCCCACGGGTCGACCCGTCGACGAACAACCGGCCGACGAACGACCAGTCAAGGGACGTCGCGATCCGGCCGATCACCAGGAGCCAGCCAAAGCCCGGCTGCGTGACCGGCTGCGCCGGACTGCGGCCACCGACGGGCCCGAAACCCCGCAGACGCGCCGGGAAACGGCCCGCGCGCGCCGGACGGAACGTCAGGAACGAACCACCACAAGGCGTGACAACGAGTGGTCGAGACGTGGCAGAGAGCGGCCGGATCCCATCGCTTCCGCGTGGCGCTCCTCGTACAACGGGCTCGACCTCGCCATGCTGTTCCCTGCCGTGTTCATCGGACTCTTCGGATCCCGCGTATTCGTCGCGTGTTCACAGGAGGCGGGCGGGCCGGCGGCACTGAGCCTGTGGTTGATGATCGGGTTCTGGGTCGTGCTGGTGACCCTGCGCTGGCCCGGACTGCGGATGCTCCGTTGGGCCTGGCTACTCGCGGGAGTGATCGCCGCGGCCACGGTCCCCGGCGGAACCTTCTGAAGGGGATCGGTGTGCGCGACGGGGACGGCTGGTTTTTCCACTGTCAGGTCACGACCCGCGCGACGATGGGATGACAGGGGTAGGCAACGTCGCAGCACCGGAGGGGAATTATGGACATGCCACTGGCCGCCGTGCCTGGGACGACGCACACAGGGACAACCACGCCGATGGAACCGCTCGCCGCAGGGTCGACTGACAGCGGCGGCGCCACGATCGGCATCCCCATCCTGATCCTGCTCATCCTCTTCTATCTCGTCTCGCACAAGGGCTACAAGGTCGGTGGCATCATCCTGGCCTTCGTCGCCGGAGTCATGCTTTCGGGCACCGGCCTGGCGACGTCGGTGACCGATGTCGTGGACCAGTTGCTCTCCGCGGGCGTGAACGCGATCGAGGGCCTCTTCAACTGAGCTGCGGTTTCCGGCTGGTCGGCCCGAACGGCCGACCAGCGGGACCGCCGGACCCCGTGGGGCGTCAGCCGTTCAGGTGCGACGCCTGCACCGCGCGGGTGCCCGGTCGTTCCAGGTACATCTCGTCCGGTTCGACGAAGCCGAACTGCTTGTACAGGCCGTGCGCGTCGCTGGTGTGCAGCGCCCACCGGAAGTCGGCCCCGGCTTCGAGCATGAAGCGGACGATTTCCTTGCCGAGCCCGTGGCCGCGGGTCTCGGGCAGGACGTAGACGTCGGCGAGGTACGCGAACGCGACCCCGTCCGAGATCGCCCGTGCGAAGCCGACCATGCGCCCGGTGTCGTACACGCCGACCAGCCGCCAGGCACTGTCCAACTGCTTGTCCAGGTCCCCGCGGGAACGCCAGGTCCCCCAGTAGACCTCCGTCGACAGGAACGCCCAGGCGGCGTCCCGGTCGATCCGGGCCGGGTCGTCGTCGAGTTCGTACGTACCTTCGTAATTGATCTGCATGGATCCTGAAGCTATCCGTCGCGGTATGACGTTGGGGAGCCGACTATGGAGAGATGTCTGAAGCTGTGACACCTCCTGCCCCGACGGCCGACAGTCTGGGGGCCGATGCTCCGGTGGCGGCGGTCACGCGGCCGTTCATCGGCTCCGTGCCGCCCGACGCGCTGCACGTCATGTCGCTGAACCTGCGCGGCCCCGAGGATGATCCTCCGCACGCCTGGGACGACCGGCGGCCCGTTGTCCTCAACCTGCTCGACCGGGAACGCCCACACCTCATCGGCACTCAGGAGGGTCGTTTCCGGCACATCCACGACCTGGCCGAGGCGTTGCGTGACCGCTACGACTGGATCGGCCTGGGCCGCAACGGCGGCGGCAAGGGCGAATACACCGCGATCTACTACGACCGGACGCGACTACGGCCAATCGCGTACGACCACCTTTGGCTGTCCACGATCCCCAAACTCATCGGGTCGCGGAGCTGGGGCAACTGGCACCACCCGCGGATGCTCACCTGGGCGGCCTTCGACGATGTGGCCACCGGCGGTCAGTTCGCCCTGGTCAACACTCACCTCGACCACCGTTCGGCGTTCGCCCGCCGCCGCAGCGCCAGCCTGATCCGCCGGCTGGTCGGCCGCCGGCCGCGCATCGGCGAGATGGCGCGCAACCACTGGCCGACCTTGCTCACCGGAGACTTCAACGACACCGCCGGACCAGCGGACGCGTACCGGATCCTGACCCGGCGAGGACTGTTCCGCGACACCTGGAACACCGCTGCGGAACACCTCTCCGACGAGGTCGGCACGTTCCACGGCTACCGCGACAGCGGGCTGGGGAACCGCATCGACTGGATCCTGGCGACCCGGCGGTGGGAGACGCTCAGGACCGGCGTGAACACGTTCACCGGCCCGGGCGGTGTCCAGCCCTCCGACCACTGGCCGGTCCAGGCGGTGGTCCGGCTGGGGCACTGACGCACGACTGGGTCCGGACGCTTCCACGGGGACGATGTCAGTGGGTTCTGACACGGTGAAAACCGCTGAAGTCAGGCAATCATGATCAATAAGCCCTCGGACATCGACAGTCCTGTGATGCGCGAAGAGGAACCAGCATGAATGCGACCGCCATGAGAAAACCCGTACCCGACCTCGCGATTGAAACCTCAGGCCTGGTCAAGGAGTTCGGCGACAACCGTGCCTTGGACGGCGTCGACCTGATGGTCCCCACGGGGACGGTGTACGGAGTTCTCGGGCCCAACGGAGCCGGCAAGACCACGGCCGTCAAAATCCTCGCCACACTGCTGCGGCCCGACGGCGGCGAGGCCCGGGTGTTCGGGCACGACGTCCTGCACGAGGCCGACGCGGTCCGCAGCCGGGTGAGCCTGACCGGGCAGTACGCATCGGTCGACGAGGACCTCACCGGTCTGGAGAACCTGATCCTGCTGGCCCGGCTGCTCGGCCACCGCAAACCGGCCGCGCGGGAACGCTCCGGGCAGTTGCTCGAAGCCTTCGGGTTGTCCGCGGCCGCCGACCGTCAGGTCAAGAAGTACTCCGGCGGAATGCGGCGGCGCATCGACATCGCGGCCAGCATCCTCAATACCCCCGACCTGCTGTTCCTGGACGAGCCGACGACCGGGCTCGACCCGCGCAGCCGCAACCAGGTGTGGGACATCGTGCGGGCCGTGGTGGCGCAGGGCACCACGGTCCTGCTGACCACGCAGTACCTCGACGAGGCCGACCAACTGGCCTCCCGGATCGCGGTCATCGACAAGGGCAAGGTCATCGCGGAGGGCACCAAGGGCGAGCTCAAGGCATCCGTCGGCGCGGGCTCGGTGCACCTGCGGCTGCGCGACGCCGGTCAGCGGCCCGAGGCGGAGCGGCTCCTTGCCGGGGTGCTCGGCGTGCCGATCCAGTTGGAGCCCGACCCGGTGGTGCTGACCGCCCGGGTCAACGCGGGGGAGGACGGAACCGACGCCGCCGAGAAGGCTTCGTACGCCCTGGCCGAACTGTCCCGTGCGGGCATCACCGTCGACAACTTCTCACTCGGGCAGCCGAGCCTGGACGAGGTCTTCCTCGCGCTGACCGGCGCGCCCACTGATGAGCACAATCCCGCCCTGCACACGACCGTCGACGTCACCAAGGAGGAAGCCGCATGAGCACCACAACGGCCCCCGCGACCCAGTCCGACGACGATCTCGCACCGGTCACCGTGGACAGCCTGGCCGCCCTCCTTATCGCCAGGGAACGCCCGCCCCGGCCCAGTGCCTGGTCCACATCGTTGACCTTCGGCTGGCGGGCCATGCTGAAGGTCAAGCACGTCCCCGAACAGCTCTTCGACGTAACCGCGTTCCCGATCATGATGGTGCTGATGTACACGTACCTCTTCGGAGGCGCGCTCGCCGGATCCACCCAGGAGTACATCCAGTTCCTGCTGCCCGGCATCCTCGTCATGAGCATCGTGATGACCACGATGTACACCGGTGTCGCAGTCAACAACGACATCGAGAAGGGCGTCTTCGACCGCTTCCGAACGCTGCCGATCTGGCGGCCCTCGGCGATGGTCGGCTACTTGCTCGGCGATCTGTTCCGCTACGCGACGGCCTCGGCGGTGATGCTGATCGTCGGAATGATCATCGGCTTCCGCCCGCACGGCGGCATCGTCGGTGTGCTCGCCGGGATCGCCCTCCTCCTGGTCTTCTCGTTCTCGTTCTCCTGGGTCTGGACGATGTTCGGGCTGCTGCTGCGCTCCGAGAAGTCGGTGATGGGCGTCAGCATGATGGTGCTGTTCCCGCTGACCTTCCTCAGCAACATCTTCGTCGACCCGAAGACCATGCCCGGCTGGCTCCAGGTGTTCGTCAACAACAGCCCGGTCACCCACGTGTCCTCCGCGGTGCGCGGCCTGATGGCAGGCGACTGGCCCGGCACGGAAATCGTCTGGGCACTGGGCTGGGCCGGGCTGTTCATCGTGGTCTTCGGCACGCTGACGATGCGGCTCTACAACCGGAAGTAGGGGCGGACCGATCCGTCGGTCCCGGCGGCAGGTGCCGCCGGGACGGTACATCTCAGGTCCGGACCACCGCGTCGATGCGCGCCAGCCCCCGTGCGTCGCGGCGGGCGAAGCCGCGGGAGATCCGCAGCGGATCGTACGTATCGTCGGGGTCCTTCAGGAGCGTCCGGTCACCGAGGACCGCGCCCGCGTAGACCTCGGGCAGCAGCGGGCGGTCCAGGATGTGCCCGGCGGCGGCGATGCCGCCGATGGCGGTCCCGGCGATGCCCGACTGATAGCGCGTGCTCTGACCCACGACGTACAAACCGCCGACGCTGGTGCGGACGTCCGGACGCCGGGCCAGTCCGCCCCAGTCGGCGAATCCGTACGGAGTGCCGTAACTGCTGCCGGTGTACCGCTGGTTGGTGAGCCCGGTCGCGGTCTCCAGGTGGGTGATGTCCGCCCGGAACGGCCCGATGAGCCGCTCCGCCGCAGCCACGAGCGATTCGGACAGCCGCTCCTTCCCAGCGCGGTAGCCCGTGTCGCGCCGGTACCCCTGGTCAACCACGTGGTCGGTGGGTGGAGTCAGGGTCATCACCTGGAAGTTGCTGTGTCCGGGCGGGCAGACATTGTGGCTGTCCGGATCCTTCAGGGAGGCGAAAGACAGGAAGGCGAAAGGGAGTTCATCCGGTTCGGTCATGGCCTGGGCGTAGCACTGCTCAATGTCGTCGTGACCCCACCACCACAGGTTGGCGTTGGGCAGGTCCAGCGGTCGGTCGAGGGCGATGTAGGCCACCGACAGGGCCGAACGCCCGGTCGCCGCCTCGGTCCTGGCGACCAGCTTGGCCGGGAACCCCGCCCCGGCGCACAGGTCCAAAACCGTATGCCGGTAGTCGGCGTTGGACACCACGATCGGCGCGTGCGCCACCGCACCGTCAGTCAGCAGGACGCCCTGGACCTTCCGGTCTTCGCCGATCAGGATCCGTTCGACCGTGCGGCGGGTGTGGACGGTGCCGTCGTGCGCTTCGATCACCTCGATCAGCGTGGCGGGCAGCATCTGCCCACCGCCCACGGGGTAGTAGGCGCCGCGCAGGTAGTGGTCCATCAGCATCGCGTGCGTGCTGGTCGTGGTCGTGGACGGCGGACTGCCGTAGTTGCCGGACTGCGCCGCAAGGAGGGTCTGTGCGCGGGCCGACAGACCACAGTCGGCGAACAGTGCCCCCAGGGTCCCCGTGCCGCGGCGCAGCAACTTCGCGATGGCCGCGCCCGCTTCGTCACGGGTGGTGAAGTCGGCCGACCCGGTGAGCAGCCGGCCGCGCAGGGAATCGGCGACGGCCCGCAGGACACCGACGCAGTCCGTGAGACGCACCGCCTCATCCGGGAGCGCCGCAGTGAGCCGGGCCAGGTAACGGTCCCAGCCGGTGGGCACGTCCATAGTCAGCCCGGGTAAGAGGATCCGGTCGAAGCCGTCGGCGGCCATGGGCCGGAAGACGATGCGGCCGGCCGCGCCGAGACCGGAGAGGACCGCCGGGATAATGCCGTCAGGACCGCAGTCCCCGAGGTAGTGCACGCCGACGTCGAACTCGTACTTGCGGCGTCTGCGGAACACTGTGCTGTTTCCGCCCACGACGTCGTGCTGTTCGACCAGGAGCACCTTGCGTCCGGCGACCACCAGGTACGCGGCGCAGACAAGTCCGCCGATGCCGCCACCCACGATCACAGCGTCATAGCGGGCCGACCGGGACGGGTCGGATTGAGATGCCAACGGGTACCTCCAACGGGCCGCCTGGGCTGTGGGCGGCCTGGTCGGAGATCAGGGGCGCACCCAGGTCGGCGGACTTTCTCGGGCGTGCCGGAACGGCGCAGCGCCGCTGCGGCTGATTCCGGCCTTGGACGCCGGATCGTTAACCTGGCGCGCATTACCGCAAACCCCGGAAACCGAGGCCGTTTTTGTCATGACGCTGCCTGGGATGAGGACTGGTACGGCGGGACCTCTCAGGGCAGTCCTGCACCCCGGGCGCGTTCCTCGACACCGGCTGGACGGACAGGGCGCGGACTTCGCCGAGCCGGCACCCCTGTTGTGTACGCGGAACGACATGGTTCGTTAAACCGAACGATGGGAGACTATGCGTCAGCGGTCACGATGAGGTGGTGTCCTGCGACGGTGTCCGGGCCGAGCGCCGTGGCGGCGGGCGGCAGTCCGGAATCAGTCAGGTGCAACCGCTGCTCCTGGCGGCAGTGCAGCAGCAGCACCGACCGCACGGCGCCGTCGAGGGCCGTGTAGGAGTGCGGGAGCGCCGCGTCGAAACCCACGTAGTCGCCGGGTCCCAACTCCACCGTGTGCCCGTCCACCCGCACGCCGAGCCTGCCGGCCTGGACCACGGTGTGCTCGCTGCCGGTGTGACCGAGTGACTCCTGCGTGCATCCTGCCCGTACCTGCTGGTCGTAGATCTCGAACACGGAGTCACCTGACTCGATCCGCCGCAGCGGACGCAGGTCGACGCCCTTGCCGCTGAGGACCTCGACGTCGGCGGCGCGGACCACGGTCACCCTGCCGGACGGCCGCGCGTCCACCAGGTCGGAGATCGCGACCTCCAGGACGCGCGAGAGGCTGAACACCGTCTCGATGGTGGGGTTGCCGGTGCCCGACTCCAACTGCGACAGCGTGGCCTTTCCGATCTTTGACCGGCGGGACAGCTCGGAGAGCGACAGCCCCCGTCGGGTCCTCACCTGCTTCAGATTGGCGGCCAACACTTCGCGGATTGAATCTTCCACAGCGCTCACGGTTTCTCTTTCCTCCCGACGGTGTTCGGTATATCGTACGGATGATGCCGGTGGACGAGAACATCTGTCGATCGCTCCGCCCAACGAGGGGAGCGAGGGAGCCGCAGCCCGACCGGACAGCTGACCTAGCTGAACGCGTCGACAGCCGGCTCGCCGACAGGGAGCCCGGTGGGGAGCGGCTGGCCTTTCTGGCGCGGCGATACGGCCCACGGGCCGGGGTCCGCCCGCGCTCGTCCGCCGCTGCCAGTGCTGGCCGACAGAAGGCAGCCTGGACCGATTCGATTCAGGAGACGGTTGTGACCGAGCGGACATCTCAGAGCCAGGAGCCCGAAGCCCCCGGGGGCGAGCGCAAGACGCGGAAGAACGGTCTGATCCACGGAGTGAGCGACGAACTCGCCGCGAACATGACGCAGGGCTGGGCCGACACCGAGCGGCGCGGTCTGGAGCCCATCCCGCAGGCCGCGCACACCGCGCGCCGCCGGGCCGAGCTCTCCGCCCGCTTCCCCGGTGAGCTGCTGGTGGTCCCCTCCGGCAGCCCGAAGGTCCGCTCCAACGACACGGACTATCCCTTCCGTCCCTCCTCCGACTTCGTCTACCTGACGGGAGATCAGTCCCAGGACGCCGTACTTATATTGGAGTCGGGGGCGGACGGCAAGCACGAGGCGATCGCGTACCTGCTGCCCCGGTCCGACCGCGAGAACGGCGAGTTCTGGAACGACTACCACGGTGAGCTCTGGGACGGTCGGCGCAACAGCCTCACCGAGAACGAGCAGTTCCTCGGCCTGCCCTGCCGTGATGTCCGCACGCTGATCGAGAGGCTCGGCGAGGTGTCGGGCCCGGTCCGCCTGCTGCGCGGCCACGACGCGGGGGTCGAGGCCGCCGTACGCGGCACGGTGACCGCCGAGCGCGACGAGGAGTTCCGTGTCTTCCTCTCCGAAATGCGCCTGATCAAGGACGAGTTCGAGATCGACGACCTGCGTTTCGCGTGCGATGCGACCGCCCGCGGCTTCGAGGACGTCGTCCGCATCCTCGGCACGGACAAGCCGACTCCCGAGCGTTCCATCGAGGGCACGTTCTTCATGCGCGCGCGGATCGAGGGCAACGACGTCGGCTACACCACGGTCTGCGCGGCGGGACCGCACGCCACGACCCTGCACTGGGTCCGCAACGACGGCGAGGCCCGTCCCGGGGACCTGCTGCTGCTCGACGCCGGCGTGGAGACGAACAACCTCTACACCGCCGATGTCACCCGCACCGTGCCGGTCAGTGGCCGCTACACCCCGGTCCAGCGCAAGGTATACGACGCGGTGTTCGCGGCGCAGGAAGCCGGAATCGCCGCGGTCAAGCCCGGTGCCGGGTACCGGGACTTCCATCACGCGGCCCAGCGGGCCCTCGCCGAGCACCTGGGCTCCTGGGGCCTGTTCGGCGACCGGTCGGTGGACGAGGCCTATGAACTCGGTCTGCACCGCCGCTGGACCCTGGCCGGCACCGGCCACATGATCGGCCTGGACGTCCACGACTGCGCCGTGGCCCGCACCGAGATGTACGTCGACGGCACGCTGGAACCCGGCATGGTGCTCACCGTCGAGCCGGGGATGTACTTCCAGAGCGACGATCTGACCGTGCCCGAGGAGTTCCGCGGCATCGGCGTCAGGATTGAGGACGACATCCTGGTCACCGTCGACGGCAACGAGAACCTCTCGGCCACCCTGCCCCGGACGGCCGACGAGGTGGAGTCCTGGATGTCCCGGCTGCGGGGCTGACGACGCCGACCGAATCGAACTCCCGCTGGTCCACCCGGACTTCGCAGCCGCGACCGATGGCGGACAGTCGGGGTCCGGCGCTTGATCCCACCGGGACACAAAGGGAGGCGCTTCCCCCTTCGGCAGGGGGAAGCGCCTCCTGGTCCATCCTGGTATCCGGCCGGAACCGACCGCGTCCGCATCGCCGACTGGTCAGTCGACCGGGCCCTGCCGGAACCCTGAGGCGCGGTCAGGGACAGTCAGTACCGTTTGCGCCGTCTGCGCCGGCCACGCCGTTGGCGAGGCCGGCCGCGCCGTCACCTCCCGCACCGCCCTGGCAGTTGAGGCCGCCGTTACCCCCACGTCCGCCATGGCCGCCCGGACCGTATCCGGGGCTGGCGCCACCGGCACCACCGAACCCGCCCGCGCCGCCGTGACTGCCGGAGAACAGAGCGGAACCGCCCGCACCGCCGTGGCCGCCGTTGGCAGTGGTGCCCGCGCCACCGTAGCCGCCCGCGCCGCCGACACCGCCGAGGTAGCTCGCGCCGCCCGCGCCGCCGTAGCCGCCGACACCGGCGCTACCGCCCGCGCCACCGTAGCCGCCCGCGCCGCCGACGCTGCCGGCGGACAAAGCGACACCGCCCTTGCCGCCGTTGCCACCGTTGACTGTGTTGCCCGCGCCGCCGTACCCACCGGCGCCGCCGAGGCCGCCGACGGCATTCCCGCCGTTGCCGCCGTTCCCGCCGTTGCCGGGGCTGCCGGTGAGACCTCCGGCACCACCGGCACCACCGGTGCCGCCGAAGGTGCCGCTACCGGGACTGCCATTGCTGCCGTTGGCCGCGGTAGCCATGCTGGGGGCGCCGACGAGACCGACTACGGCGAGCGCGGCGACCAGAAGGGTCCGAGGCAGCGCGGTGCTGTTCAGGAAACGCATGGTGGGGCCTTTCGCGTCGTGTGCCGGAGATGTACTCCGGGTTCGGCAGTGGGCCGCCTACAACCGGCTGCCTTGGGCGCGGCGGTCCGGATCCGGCAACCACCCCGACCGGGACCCACTCGTCACACGACCGCATTGAGCGATTATGTGACTCCGGTTAGTTATGACTTTCCTCCCGGTTGGCCCACACTGCGAGAGGCCGAACGGGTGAGCGCCCGCCGCGATCAGGTGGAGCACCGGCGCGAGCCCCTCCGGCACTGCACCTTCCGAGGCAGACAACCGGCCCCGGTCCACACGCGTCGGCATACTGGCCGACTACACCGCCGAGGAGATCCGGTGACCGCTCCGTCTGACGGTCCGATATACGCAGCAACCTGACGCACCGGTGCCCGCTCAGTCCAATCGACGCGATCGTGTCCCTGGCCTCCGGCCGCGCCGCCATGCGGTGATCACCCACCAGCCGATCCGCCACGCGAGGACGTCCTGATCTCAATCACGCACGAGGTCGTTGGGACGTACGGCTTTTCGCGCACGCTAGAGGAGGCCGAGCAACTCCAGGTCGGCGACGCACTTGCCGATGAACTCCGGGGAGAGAGAAGGCATGTGACCACTGCCGACGCCGAGGCTCCCGACCGCCGCGGTGAACCGCGCGGCCGGTGCCGCGGAGCCCACTCTCGGCTCGCCCGGGCGGGCGTACGCCTGCATCAACGGCAGCAGCGACAGCCGCCGCTGGTGGTCGGGAAGGCCCCGCACCGCCGCCTCGAAGCGCATGTGCCACTCCCGATAGTCGTCGTACCGGGTGATCGGGTGCCCGGCGCGGATCAGCCAGTCCACAAACTCGTCCAGCGAGACGCCGTCGTCGTTCGCGTTGATCGAGTTGTACGTGACGTACCCGTCCGTACCGCGGGCACTGAGCGATGAGATCGCTTCGGCGCTGACACGTCCGCCGCCAGGACTTCGAGATGCTCTGCCGCGACCGCGTCGAACCAGTCGGTCCGGTCCCCCGACGCGGCGCGCACGCACTGGACCACCCGTTGCCTGGCTGCCGCGTCGTCGGCGGCCCGGGCGAGACAGATCAGCCGCCCGCCCGTCCCGGCGACGCGTTGGAGCCATTCGACCGCCAGGAACCGCCCGAGGTAGCCGGTCGCACCGGTGAGCAGGACGTTGTGGACCGAAGCGGCGCTGTCCGGGGTTTTCGCCGCCCGGGTCAGAAGGCGCTCGTCGAGGAACCGGTCGAGGGAAAGATCGCTCGCCCGCGCCTCGACCGCGTTGCGACCGTGCACCGAGGCGAACGTGGCACGGGGTGCGTCCGTCCCGCGCGCCGCGCCGAGGTGGTCCGCGATGCGGGCCAGCGTCGAGGTGGGACTGAGGATGACCTGGACCGGGACCTCAATGTCGAAGACCTGCTCGAGAACCGTCGAGAAGGTGTGCGCCGACAGGGAGTCACCGCCCAGATCGGTGAAGCCGGCCTCAGGACGAACCAGCGACGAGGGATAGCCCAGGGTGATCTGGACCGCGGTGAGGACCGCATCCAGCGGTGCGACGTCCCGGCCCCCGGCCCGTAGCGCCGCGAACTGGCCGGCACGGCCGGTCGCGATGTCCGCGTACAGCTGCTCCAGCCGAGCGCCGTAGTGCTCCTTGAGGGCGGGACGCAGATGCTTGCCGACGCCCGAAAGCAGCCCGTTCCCGATCGTGAACGGCTGCCGTTCGATGACCGCGTCGTGCGGGATCTCGTACGGGTAAAGGCCCGCTCCGTGGGCGAGTTCCCGCATCGAGTCAAGGACGGCCGCCCGTATCGCGGCATCGTCGGCCTGCCCCAGGTGCTGCCGGTCGGGGACCACCACCGCCAGCAGGAAAGCCTGTTCGCTGCTGCCGTAGACATAGATCTGCGCGATGTACGGGCTGGTCGAGTACAACGCCTCCAGCCGGGACACGGCGACGAACTCCCCCTGGGAGAGCTTCACGACATTGTTGATCCGGTCGACGTAGACCAGGCGGTCGGGCGCGGTCTCGGCGAACACGTCGCCCGTACGGTAGTAGCCGTCCGTGTCGAAGGTGCGTGCGCTGACTTCGGGCTGCTTGTAGTACCCGGGGACCAGCCCGACCGATTTCAGTCGCAACTCGCCCCGGGGGTACGGCTTGTCGGTCGCGAAGTAGCCGAGTTCCGGAACGTCGACCAGCCGGTAGTCGATCACCGGCGGACGGCGCACCTGCTGGTCGACGACAACGGCCCGGGCCGTCTCCGTCGACCCGTAGCAGTCGATGATTTTTGTGCCGAGGACCGACGTCATGAACGTGTGCATCACCATGGACAAGGGCGCGCTGCCGCACAGGGCGCTGATGATCCGGCCGCCGAGCATGCAGTCACGGACATGCTCGCGCGCGGCCGCTTCGGCATCCGGTCGATCGGGGCCGGCCCGGGTGACCCGGTCGACTTCGAGCAGGTACCGCTGGTACACCATGTCGCAGATCCTCGGCACCAGGCTCAGCACCGTCGGACGTGACAGACGGATGTCGTCGAACAGTGTCGACATGTCGCTACGGGCGGCGAAGAAGTCGATGCAGCCGCAGGCGAGCCCGGAGACCAGCCAGGAACGGCCGTTGACGTGGCTCATGGGCATGTAGTGCAGGACGATCGTCGGCACCGGCGTGCCGCAGCCCGCAGCACTGGCCATGCCGCCGCAGGCGTTCTGCCACATTCTCGTGATCATGGATGCGGTGTAGATCGCGCCCTTGGGTGTGCCGGTGCTCCCTGAGGTGTAGATCAGGCCGGCCAACCGGTCCGGATCGCCGTCGTCACAAGGTTCCACGACGGGCAGCTTGCCGCCGCGGCGCAGCTCGTCCTGCAACGGCGCCACCGCGGCCCGCCCGCCCAGCTTGTCGACGGCACCCTGCAGGGCCTCCCGGTGGTCGTCCACGCGCGGGTCGTAGTCGAAGACGACCAAGCGCTCGATGGAGTCTGACGCCAGGACGGTGTCGACCGCGGCATCGATCGAACCGATGTCGACGACGATCCGCTCGGCCCGCCGTGCCAGCGCCGGCCGATCCGCGTATCCGTTCATGGCGGCCGCGATGGTGCCGATGAGGCTGCCGTCCGAGCGCCGGACGGCGTCGGCGACGCCCGGCGACGGAGCCGCTCGGGCGAATTCGGGATCGTTCGCGTGCAGTGCCGCGGCCAGGGACGGGAAGTCGTGCCGCACCTGATGCTCAGACATGAGTGCTCCGGTTGTGAGGAGTCCGATGAACCGATGCCTCCAGAACAGGCCCCAGGGCCTGGTCCGGTGGGCAACCCGGAACAGGCCTTGATTTTCAGTGGCCTTTTAGTCCGGCGTGCCCACGGGCAGCCGTCGCGTGCCGAGGCCGACGGCCAGCGCCATCAGCAGGTAGATCACGACGGCCGCGAGCGCCGGTGCGGACCGGCACATTGACCAGGAAGATGCTCCGCCATCCCACCGCTGCGACCAGGGCGCCCCCGAGAATGGGACCGAACGCGACCGGGCTTCCGCCGGCCATCGCCCAGACGGAGACGGCCTTGGCACGGTCGGCCGGGTCCTTGTAGGTGTCCATGAGCATCACCAGGGTGGCGGGCGTGAGCAGTACCCCCCCGAGCCCCTGTGCCGCCCGCGCGACGACGAGCGCGGCACCGTCGGGAGCGAGACCGCACAGCACGGACGTCACCCCGAACACGGCGACGCCGAGGCGGAACATCGGCACCGCGCCGAACCGTCCGACCATCGCGGCTCCGGCCAGCACCAGGCTGGCGAGGACGATCACATAGGCGTCGACGACGAGTTGCATCGTCGGCAGGCTCGCATGGAGGCTGGCGCGGATCGCCGGGATCGCGACGTTGACGATGCTGATGTCGATGACGATCATCCCGGTCGCCAGGCTTGCTGCCACCAGAACGCGGCGGGGTCTCAGGGGCGGATTGTCCACGTCCGTTGTGTCGTTGTCGAGGCTGGTCGGGTTGGCCATGTGTTTGCCATTTCGCGTGAGGCGGTGTATTCGTGCCGACCACTGCCGCGAAATCCTAGCCTTGACGAAACCCGCGGCGTCAACCAGGAGACGTACTCGACCGGTCTGAATGCGCCGCATTAGTCCGATTCCAGGGTCAGGTCTAGAAGTTCCCCTCCTTCCCTGCGGAGGCAGTCATTCCGTACTGTCGAAGCGTTGAGGACAGCGAGAGGAGGCAGCGTGGGAGTAAGAAGACCAGATTCACTAATTCCTTTCCCGGAGCGGAGCCGGGGGATTCTCCAGCGCCCGTCGTCCATGCCGTTCCATCGCTATGCGCGGAACGAACCGGCACCTACTGCCGGCTGGTTGCGTCGGTGGCCGGGCCAGGCGTTCGATCATGCTCCGGTGTGGGCCTCGGTCGATCTCAGGGACGGAAATCAAGCCCTGGCCGAGCCCATGGACCCGCGCCGGAAGAAGCGGATGTTCGAGTTGCTTGTCGCGACGGGTTTCAAGGACATTGAAATCGGATATCCGGCGGCAAGCGCCAACGATTTCGATTTCGTTCAGGAACTGGTCCTCAAGGACGGAATTCCGGACGACGTGCTGGTTTCGGTTTTCACGCCTACCCGTCCCGAACTCATTGAGCGGACCTTCGAGTCGATTCGCGCAGTCGAACGCGCAACTGTGCATTTGTGCCACGCGACAGCGTGCCTGTGGCGCGATGTCGTATTCGGCATGTCGCGGGACGAGGTCCGGCGCATGGCCGTCGAGGGCGCGCAGCACATGGTGCGGCTGGCGGAGCGGGCGACCGGGACGGACATCCGGTTCGAGTACTCGCCGGAGACCTTCAACCTGACCGAGCCTGAGTTCGTGCTGGAGATCGCGAACCTGGTCACGGAGATCGTCGGCGCCACACCCGACCGGCCGCTGGTGCTGAACCTCCCGACCACTGTGGAGACCCACTCGCCCAATGTGTTCGCCGACCAGGTGGAGTGGATGCACCGCAACCTCGACCGGCGCGAGTCGATCATCCTGTCGGTGCACCCGCACAACGACCGGGGCACCGCCGTCGCGTCGGCCGAGCTGGCGCTGATGGCCGGGGCCGACCGGGTCGAGGGCACGCTGTTCGGCAACGGCGAACGCACCGGGAACGTCTGCCTGGTGACGCTCGCGCTCAACCTGTTCAGCCAGGGCGTCGACCCGAAGTTGGAGATCTCCGACATCGACAACGTCCGGGAGATCGTCGAGGACTGCAACCGCCTGCCGGCGCACCCCCGGCACCCCTACGTCGGAGACCTGGTGTACACGGCCTTCTCCGGCACCCACCAGGACGCCATCGCCTATGTGCTGAAGGGCGGTTGGGGGATCGACCTGCCGGCGGAACTGCGCCGGGACTTCGCGACCGTGGTCCAGAACGCCGCCGACAGGCTGGGGCGTGAACTGGAACCGACCGAGATCTGGCGGCTGCTCCAGGAGACCTACTGCCTCGACGACTCGATCGCGTCGCCGTCCGGCGCCGACGAGTACGAGGTCGTCGGGGCGCGTAGGCGATGTGCGCGTAGGCGGACGCCGAGCTGAGCCGGACGACCGGATCCCCGGCCTCCTGCCACGTCGTGCACACGGCGTCCAGAACTGCGGACTTGCCGAACCCGGTGGGCCCGACCACCGCCACCGCGCCGGCCTGCCGCAGCTCTCCGCAGACCTGGTCCACCAGCGGGCGGCGGGCGGTCATCGCAGCGCCGCTACCCAGGCCTCGACCTCGTCCGCGCCGCGCGGCAGGCCCGACGACAGGCATTCCACGCCGTCGGCCGTGATGAGGAAGTCGTCCTCGATCCGGACGCCGATGCCGCGCAGTTCCTCGGGGACCGTCAGATCGTCGGGCTGGAAGTACAGACCGGGTTCGACGGTGAGGACGTGGCCGACCTCCAGCACACCGTCCAGGTAGGTCTGCCTGCGGGCGCTCGCGCAGTCGTGGCAGTCCAGGCCCAGCATGTGGCCCGAGCCGCAGATCGTGTACCGGCCGTACAGGGTGGAATCGGGAGCGAGGGCCGCCTTGCCGCCGGGCTGTAGGCCCCAGGCATCGAGACCCTCGGCGATGACACTCATCGCGGCGTCGTGGAAGTCGCCGAACCGAGCACCGGGACGCAGTGCGGCGATACCCGCCGACTGGGCGGCGAAGACCAGGTCGTAGACCCGGCGCTGAACGTCGGTGAAGCGTCCGTTGACCGGCAGCGTCCGGGTGATGTCACCGGTGTAGAAGGAGTCGGCTTCGACACCCGCGTCCAGCAGCAGCAGGTCCCCGTCCCGTACGGGGCCGTCGTTGCGCATCCAGTGCAGGACGCACGCGTGCGCGCCGGCCGCCGCGATGGTCTCGAAGCCCAGGCCGTAACCGTCCAGCCTGGCCCGCCGGTTGAAGGTGCCCTCGATCCAGCGCTCGCCTCGTGCGAGGTCCGTGGCGTGGCGCAACTCACCGACGACGTCGTGGAACCCGGCGACCGTGGACCCCACGGCTGCGTGCAGCTGCTCGATCTCCCACTCGTCCTTGACCAGCCGCAACTCCGATAGGAAGGTGCGCAGTTCGGCCTCGGCCTCGCGGGCCGGCGGCACCAGCGAATCGACGAGCGCATCCTCGCCGCGCAGCACCCGGGCCGGGATGTTCCGGCCGAGGGCCCGTGTCAGGTCGTCGCGTACGGCGACCTCGACGTCGAAGGCGTCGGCGGTCTCCGAAAGCGTCCGGCGCCGCCCGACCCAGAACTCGCCGTGCTGCCGGTCGCGGTAGAGCTCAGCGCTGTTCGGCCCGCCGTCGCGCGGCGACCTGGGCCGGGTGAACAGGGTGACCAAGTGCCCCGTCCCGGTCGGTTCGAAGACGAGGACGCTGTCGGGGACCGCCTGCGTCCCCTGCTCGGCGGTGAGATGGATGAACGCGGAGTGTGGTCTGAACGTGTAGTCGAAGTCGTTGCTCCGGGCCTTGATTCCGCCTGACGGGATGACAATCCGCTCACCGGGGAACCGCTCGGACACCGCCGCGCGCCGCTTGGCCGCGTTTGCAGCCCCGGGCACAGGGGGCAGCTTCAGGTTCGTATCCGCCCACCCCTGCCGGAAGGACTCGGCCAACGCGGCCGACACCTCGCGATCGTGGCTCCCGACACCATGCAAACCGCTTTGCCGCTCCACCGCATGCCTCCGGTCGTCGTGGTCCGCTCGCAAGGAAAGTACCATTTCACATATGACATTTCTATGACTTGAGCGTGGCCATCGACGGCCGGGCAGTCGAAGGAAGTTGTACGGGCGACCGACCGGGTGCGCCACCCCGGACACGGCGCAATCAGCGGCTCCGCACGGTTGGCGCACCCGGGCCAACTGCGCGCCCGGCTTCGCCGAGGAACTTCGGGGTTGGACGAGGCACTGGAGATACTCGATCCGGTATGGAGACTCCGCACGGGATCAACGGCAAGTCCCCTTCAGGGGAACGGCGGAGGTCGCCTCTCGGAAGGTCAGACAGGCGGCCGTGAACCCCCGGCCAGTTCCCATGACTTGCCATCTCTGGCCTCGGCGGCCAGGGTCGACAGTCGACGTTCCCCTTGATGGTCCATCAGCTGGCTAGCGGCTTCGAGGATGATCCATTCCGGGTGATCCGGGCTCATGTGATCGAGGACAGCGAGGATCAAGTCCCTTGCGTCCGCCTCGGAAAGCTCAATCAGGCGACAGCGTCCGCAGGCGCAGGGGCTGTTGAGCTCCAGGGGGATCAGGAGGTGGAGCGTTCCGCACGCGCCAAAGACCTCGATCTTGTCTTCGTTCACGGTTTCGCCCCCGACAGCATGGCTTTCCCCTGCTCTAGCCATGGGCCTGGCTCCGCTGGCTCCGCAGGCTCCGCTGGCTCCGCTGGCTCCGCTGGCTCCGCTGGCTCCGCTGGCTCCGCTGGCTCCGCAGGCTCCGCAGGCTCCGCGCGTTCACTACGGACACCCGCGCGGACAGTCGCTCGGCGTCGTTTGCGGGGCGTAGATCTTCGGTCAGGCACTCCCATTCCTGTCCACCGCCGGGAGGCCGTAGCCAGACCTTGAACCCCTCGGTGTCCATGACTTCCCCGACCCGCTCCGAGTCCCTATCGACCATGAACGAGCCAACAGAAGGCGGCGGGTCAGTGCCGACAGGTGCTCGGTGTCGTGTCGTCATGACATCCACGCTAGGGACGATGGAAGCTCGGCCTCCATAAACTTGCATGGGCTTGCGCATGATTCACCTGAGTGCGTCGGTAGCCGACGTGATGAGCGATCGCGCCGCACCGCCGTATACCGCCAGCTCTGCCAACTCGGTGAACGTCTGTGCATACATCGCCACTTCGCGAGGCTGCTTGATGGTGAGGTAGCCGGATACAAGCTCGACGTTGACCTGCGCCTGGTCGTAGATCCAAAAACCCTCGACCGGCCAGCGCGCACGGTCCGGGCGCATTGGCACAACGCCCAGGCTGAGAGCAGGCAACGCGCTGACGGCGACCAGGTGGGAGAGCTGTCCGGCCATGACGTCACGGCTCCCAATTCCGCAGCGCAACACCGACTCCTCAACCAGGAACGCAAACCTACGGTCGCCCCGGTACAGCAGACGTTGCCGTTCCTGCCGGGCGGTTACCGCGTCCTCGACGTCGTCAACGAGTCCCCGACGCTGCTGGATTGCTTTCAGCGCTGCCGTTGTGTAGGCCCGGGTCTGGATCATCCCTGGGATCAGCCAGGACGAGTACGAGCGAAACCGGTGCGTCCGCTCGTACAGCGGTAGCCGTACTTCCTGGGCCTTTCGTAGTCCGGCCCGCTCCATCCGCTGCCACTCGATAAACGTTCCCTCGACAGCACGCAACGACTCGACCAGGTCAGCCGTCTGATCCTCCGCATTGCAAGCGCGACACCATGCCCGGATGTCGTCGGCTGACGGTGGGGTCTTGGCATTCGCAATGCGTGACGACTTGGATTCGTGCCAGCCGCAGACGCGTGCCAGCTCACGCCCTGTCATCCCGGCATCCCGCCGGATCTCTTCCAAACGGTCGGCGAGTACCTGCCGGGCCTGCTGAACGCTTGACGATGCTGCTATAGCCACGAGAGTTGAGTATCAGACCGGCCGGTACTCCGCAAAAGAAGGAAGGTCAGGCCGGGTAGCGGCCTGACCTGGGGTTCAGCTTGGAGCGGGCGACGAGAATCGAACTCGCGTTATAAGCTTGGGAAGCTCACGTTCTACCATTAAACTACGCCCGCGACAACCACCCCGTCGGGGTGCTCTGCTTCTCTCACCCTACCTGATGCCCCGGCGCGAGTGCAGCCACCTTTCGCCGCGAGTCCCGAGGGTGTGATCGAGGGCTTTGGCAGCCCTCGTTTGGGTCCTTGCCCACCACTGCGACTACCCTCACTATGTGTTGCTTTCGGACAGAGACATCCGCGCGGAGATCGACGCCGGCAGGGTGCAAATCGACCCATACGACCCGGCCATGGTGCAGCCGTCGAGCATCGATGTACGGCTGGACCGCTACTTCCGGGTCTTCGAGAACCATCGATACCCCTTCATCGACCCCGCAGAAGAGCAGCCGGACCTCACCCGGCTGGTCGAGCCGGCGCAGGACGAGCCGTTCATCCTGCACCCCGGTGAGTTCGCCCTCGCTTCCACCTACGAGGTCGTCACTCTGCCCGAGGACATGGCCTCGCGCCTTGAGGGCAAGTCCAGCCTGGGCCGGCTCGGGCTGCTGACCCACTCCACGGCCGGCTTCATCGACCCGGGTTTCTCCGGGCACGTGACGCTTGAGCTGTCGAACGTGGCGACGCTGCCGATCAAGCTGTGGCCGGGCATGAAGATCGGGCAGCTGTGCCTGTTCCGGCTCAGCTCCGCTGCTGAGAACCCGTACGGCTCCGCGCTGTACGGCTCGCGCTACCAGGGCCAGCGCGGCCCGACTGCTTCGCGTTCGTTCCAGAATTTCCACCGCTCCAAGATCTGACCTCGCGGTCCCCGGCCTGCGCCGGTCCACCTCCACAACAGACAAGAAAGCAACACAAAACAATGAGCGACGAGCGCGAGACCCTGTCCTGGGAGCTATTCGGCACGGCTACCCGTGAGCTGGCCCAGATGGTCGCGGACGACGGCTACGACCCGGACATCATCTTGTCGATCGCCCGTGGCGGTGTGTTCGCGGCGGGGACGTTGGCCTACGCGCTCGACGTGAAGAACCTGCACTTGGTAAACGTCGAGTTCTACACCGGCGTCGGGACCACGCTGGAGATGCCGGTCATGCTCCCGCCGGTCCCGCACGCGGTGGACTTCACCAACAAGAAGGTCCTCATCGCCGACGACGTCGCCGACACGGGCAAGACGTTGAAGCTGATCCACGACTTCTGCGCCGACCACGTGGCCGAGGTCCGCAGCGCGGTCATCTACGAGAAGCCGCAGTCGTCGGTCAAGTGCGAGTACGTCTGGAAGCACACCGACCAGTGGATCAACTTCCCGTGGTCGGACAAGCCGGTTCTGATCACCCGGGAGAACCAGGTGCTGGACGTCTGAGCCGGAAGCGCCGCAGTAGGCACCGCAACAAGCAGCAGGCAGGGCGAAGCGCCCGTCACCGCGTGGGGATGGTCCACGGTGACAGGCGCTTTCGGCTGTACGGGCAGGGGTCCGACGGCTCACCTCATTCCGGTGTCAGGGATGGGGATCTGCGGGAGGTTCACTGCCGACCCCAGGACGGGTGTGCGGCGGTTTGCTCCCCGAGGGCGGTTGCAGCGCCCGCACGAGGGCCCCGAGCAGGTCCACCGCTTCCGGCAGTCGGCGGTCGACGGGATGCGGCGGCACAGCCCATCGCGTGTGTGAACTGGGGGCGGTGCCGGACGGCGGAGCCGACACGAAGTGGCCTTCGCCGTGGTGGTGGACGTCCAGATGCGCGGTGTCGTTGTGGTCGAGGGTGTACCAGTAGACGGTCCTGGCCCCGGGCTGCACGAGGAACAGCAGCCGCCCGGACGGCAGATGGACGACGGGCCCGAGGTGGGCGCCGATCATCTCCAGTTCCTGCAAGGCCGCGTAGCCGGCGGCGACCGGGGCGTCGATGACGTCGAATTCGAGGCCGGTGGCCAGGAGTACGTTGTAAGGCTGGCTGCTCCACCAGGCCCGGACGACCTCCGGGGACCTGGTCGGCTGGTAGAGGCCCGGCTGGTCCAGGGGGTGGCAGCCGGGGGTGGGGCACCGGTCGCTCCCGCACGAGCAGTTACCGCAGGCGTCCGGATATGCCCCGGGGAGCACGGGCCAGCCCCGGTCGGTGGTGTAGAAGAGGGCGGCGGCCTGGAGGGCCGCGCGGGTGTGCTGCCGCACAAGCATGTCCGGTTTCCTTCAAGCGCGGGTCCGGTGTCCCGGCCGACCGTGGAGCGGCCGGCCCGGGGATTCCGATTGACCGTGTGCAGGGGTAGGTGTCCTGGATACGAGTACAGCCCGGTGCGGTTGCGGTTCGGAAGATCCGTATCCCGGCGCTAACGGATCGCTTGTGGACCGGCTGGTCCAGTCGTGGTCCGCTTCCGTGCTTTTTACCGACCCGGCCGGAATTCCGGCGGGAAACCCAGAACAGGCCCTAGGCGCCCAGCGGCAGCTTGAGCACCAGGAGCAGGGCGAGCAGCTGGACGGACACGCAGCCGAGCGCCTTCGGCCACGGCAGGTCGTGTGTCCGCTCCATCAGTGCGGTCAGCAGCCAGCCGGTGAGTGCGAACGAGGCCAGGCCGACGCCGACGACGATGGCGTTGTCGTCCGGCACGAACAGTGCGGCGATGAGACGCGGCACCTCCACGATCCAGATCAGCACCATGGCCAGGGTGATGTACGGCTGGGCCGGACCGTCGCCGCCGAACTGCAAAGCGAGCATGTGCGACACCCAGCCGAGCAGCGCGCAGAACGCCGGGACCAGCACCACCGTGATGCCGATCGCCGGCACGCTGGAGCCGAGGGTGGCGTTGAGGATCTCGTGCCGGGTGGTGTCGTTGGCGAACAGCGCCAGCACACCACCGAGCATCGACAGGATCAGGGCGGGCCACCAGTAGGTGTGGTCCCGGATCCGGTCCATGGTGCTGAGCGGCCGGGTCGTCAGCGACGTGAGCAGGTCCTGCCAGCGCAGTTTCCGGCTGTACGTGGGCACCTGGTGCGGCTGGTCCGGGTAGCTGCCGGGGCGGTCCTGCCGACCCGCTGACGGGTCCGCGGGGGGCGTCACCGGGGAGAAACCCTCGGGAACCTGGCCGTACACGTAGATGCTGGTCTCGTCGGGCAGCGAAAGCGGACCACCCGGGAAGGCACCGGGCGGCGGCGGAGGCGGCGGCTGCCCTTGTCCGTACGGCGGCTGCTGCGGCGGGTAGCCGCCACCGCCACGCGGGTCCTGCCCGTAGGGCTGCTGGCCGTTGTAAGGATTTTGAGCGTTACCGGTCACATTTAGAAGGTACTCGTCCTAAGCCTCCTCCCGCTCTCCCCCGCAGGGTCCGAAAACACGACCGCCGATGGGTCCTGAGACGGACCCACCGGCGTTCGGTTGCTACGGGTTCTCCCGTACGGGAATGCTATTTCGGCTCGGCGGGCTCTTCAGCCTTCGCCGCGACCGGTTCCCCGGCCCCGGCGGGGGCGCCGACCGGCTCGGGGACCTTGACCGACTGCAGCAGCAGCTGCGCCACGTCGACGACCTGCACCGATTCGCGGGCCTGGCCGTCCTGCTTCTTGGCGTTGATCGAGTCGGTGAACATCACCAGGCAGAACGGGCAAGCGGTGGACACGTAGTCCGGGTTCAACGAGAGCGCCTCGTCCATGCGCTCGTTGTTGATCCGCTTGCCGATCCGCTCCTCCACCCACATGCGCGCACCGCCGGCGCCGCAGCAGAAGCCACGCTCCTTGTGGCGGTGCATCTCCTCCTGTCGGGCCCCCGGGACGGCGGACAGGATCTCGCGCGGCGGCGTGTAGATCTTGTTGTGCCGGCCCAGGTAGCACGGGTCGTGGTAGGTGATCAGACCGTCGACCGGGGTGACCGGCAGGAGCTTGCCCTCGTCGATCAGGTGCTGCAGCAACTGGGTGTGGTGCACGACCTCGAACTTGCCGCCGAGCTGCGGGTACTCGTTGGAGATGGTGTTGAAGCAGTGCGGGCAGGTGGTGACGATCCGCTTCTTCGGACCGGCCAGCATGGCTGCCAGCGCCTCTTCGTCGTCCGGGTCGCCTTCGAGCGCCAGCTTCAGCGTCTCGACGTTCTGCTGGCCGAGCATCTGGAACAGCGCCTCGTTGCCGAGGCGGCGGGCGGAGTCACCGGAGCAGGACTCGTCCTTGCCGAGGATCGCGTACTTGACCCCGGCGATGTGCAGCAGCTCCGCGAAGGCCTTGGTGGTCTTCTTCGGGCCGTCGGCCAGGGCACCGGCGCAGCCGACCCAGAAGAGGTACTCGACCTCGGTCGGGTCGATGTCCTCACCCATGACCGGCACCACGATGCCGGTGGACTTCTTCAGTTCCTTGACCCAGTCGAGGCGGGCCTTGGTGGCCATGCCCCACGGGTTGCCCTTGTTCTCCAGGCCCTTGAGCATCGACGCGGCCTCGGACGGGAACGCCGACTCGATCAGCACCTGGTAACGGCGCATGTCGACGATGTGGTCGACGTGCTCGATGTCCACCGGGCACTGCTCGACGCACGCGCCGCAGGTCGTGCAGGACCACAGCACGTCCGGGTCGATGACGCCGTTCTCCTCGGCGGTGCCGATGAGCGGGCGCTCGGCCTCGGCGATCGCGGAGGCGGGCACCTTGGCCAGCTGCTCGGGGGTGGCCTTCTCGTTGCCGTCCTCGTCCTTGCCGCCGCCGGCGAGGAGGTACGGGGCCTTGGCGAAGGCGTGGTCGCGGAGCGACATGATCAGCAGCTTCGGGGACAGCGGCTTGCCGGTGTTCCACGCGGGGCACTGCGACTGGCAGCGACCGCACTCGGTGCAGGTCGCGAAGTCGAGCAGGCCCTTCCAGGAGAACTCCTCGACCTTGCTGACGCCGAAGACCGCGTCGTCGGCCGGGTCCTCGAAGTCGATGAGCTTGCCGCCGGACGACATCGGCTGGAGCGCGCCGAGGGCGACCGAGCCGTCCGCGTTGCGCTTGAAGTAGATGTTGAAGAACGCGGTGAACCGGTGCCAGGCCACACCCATCGAGGGGTTGAGCGCGATCGTGATCATCCAGCCGAAGGAGAACAAGATCTTCAGCATCGCGACCAGGTAGACCAGGTTCTCCAGCGTGCCGGTCGACAGGTTGTCGAACGCACGCGCGAGCGGGTAGCTCACCCAGTAGGAGGCCTCGTACGAGTTCACGTTCGCGAGTGCGCCCTCAAGCGCGCGCAGCGTCATGATGCAGGCGCCGACCGCGAAGACGATGAACTCGACGAAGTACGCCTGCCAGAAGGTCGACCCGGCGAACCTGGACTTGCGGCCGGCCCGGCGCGGGTGGTTGAGCTGGCGGATGACGATCAGCGCGACGATGCCCAGGAGCGTGGTCAGGCCCAGGAACTCGACGAACGCGTTCCAGACCGCCCAGTGGCCGATGACCGGCAGTGCCCACTCGGGGTCGAAGAGCTGGCCGAAGGCGTTGACGAGGGTCAGCACCAGGCCGCCGAAGCCGACCATCACGAACCAGTGGACGAAGCCGACGAAGCCCCACTGGAGCATCCGGGTGTGGAGGCCGACCTCCATCAGCATGTTCTTCAGCCGTAGGCCCACCGGGCCGTTCCGGCCGAGGACGGGCTGGCCGAGTTTGACGTACGACAGGATGAAGCCGATGGCGCGCGCGAACAGCGCGACGCCGACCACGCTGACGACCAGCGAGATCACAATGGCGGTTAGCTGCATCGGGTGCTACTCCTCCGGTGGGTCGTCCCTTCCGGGGCGCGGTTCGGCCGACAGCGTATGGCCGTGCGGGTGTGATACCCGCTGGTAACTTACCCGCTGAACGGATGATCTGTGTCATGAGGGTCGCGTCCAATGGCCGGGTTGTGCCCGACCTGTCGGCGCTTGCCGGTCCTGGGTATCCGCTCGCGTGTTCCCCGTCGAGAGGTGCCTGTACCCTATCTGACGGTCAGTCAGATCAAATGTCCGGGCTTGGCCCGCCGTCAAACCGCAGCATTCTGCGAATAGGGCGGCGTTGGTGGTGACATCGGGGAAGGGCACCGTCGGCGTGAGTCTGCCCAGGGCTTCGCGGATGACCGGTTCCACGGCGCGTCCGCGCCACGAGGTCCAGCCGCGTTCGATCGCGGCGGCGACCTTCTCGCAAAGTAGTCGCCGGGCGGTCGAGTCCGGGAGCCGAGGAGCACGTCCGGCCTGGGGTGTTGACCGTCAAACTGTGCGGAAACGGAACAGGTGGGACGCCGACGGTCACAAGAGCGTTGCGGATCATGCGGGTGCGGAGGTTCACCGGCGGACCGGCGCTATAACCTCAGCCGCATGAGTTACCCGCCTCCACCCCAGCAGCCGCCGAACCCGCCGTCCGGAGGCGGGCCGTACGGAAACCAACCGCCTCAGGGTTACGGGCCCCCGCAAGGCCACGGAGCCCCCCAGGGCTACGGACCTCCCCAGGGCTACGGCCCCCCGCAGGGCCATGGGCAGCCGGCTTACGGGCAGCCCCAGCAGCAGCCTTATCCGCCGCAGCAGTTCCCCGCGTACGGGCAACCCCCGCAGCAGCCGCGTCGCCCGAAGTGGGTCGCGCCGCTGGCTGCCGTCATCGCGCTCGCGGTGATCGGCGGCGGGGCGTTCTTCCTCTACGACAAGAAGGACAAGGACGACACGAAGCCCGCGGCCAAGTCCTCGCAGGTCGCACCGTCGCTTCCGGGTGCCGCCAGTCCACAGGCCCCGGGGTCGACGGTGCCGAAGCCGACCGGGTCGGGCGCGGCCGGCGACGACCCCAAGGCGTTCTCCACCAAGGACCCGAACGCGTCCGAGAGTGTCACCGACACCGCGGTGGGCGACCCGCTGAAGTTCACGCTGGACGAGTTCTACAAGGACAAAGGCACCCTGAACATCAAGGGCGCCAAGTATCAGTTCCTCGCCTCCGACGACACGGCGAAGGCCGACTGCTCCAAGGTCGCCGTCGGACCGGCTAAGGACCTGCTGCTGCTCAACCAGTGCATCGGCGTCCTGCGCGGCGTCTATACGGACGAAGCGAAGAAGTACGTGGTCACCGCGTCGCTGGTGTCCGTCCCCACCAAGGCGGATGCGAACAAGCTCAAGGAAGCGCTCAGCAAGCTGGACGCCAAGCAGCCGATGATCCAGTTCCTGAAGCCTCCGGCGGGCGGTGTCACGGTCAAGGACGACGCGACGCACGTCTCGCTGGTCGTGGCCACCGGGCACTACGTGATACTGACGGAGATCACCGGCAACAACGGCGCTTCACTCAGCAACCAGGCCGAAGCGCTGGCCAAGGTCGTCCAGGACGTCAACTTCCGGCTGGTCGACGTGATCGTCTCGGGGCTCTGGAAGGGGTAACCCGTACGCTGACCGGCTTTTCGGCCCGGTGCACCCTGAGCTGCGAAGCCTCAGGACGCACCGGGCCGACGGTTCTCCGAGGTGTTTTTCACGGCTTGGACACAAGCGGCACCAGCTGGGGGTGCAGGTCACCGTGCGTCGCAGGTGGTACGCGCCGGATCTGTCAAGGTGTCAGATCTTATCGGTGATCAGCGTGATCGCCTTGGAGAGAGCCTCGGGCTGCCAGCCCTTCACTGTCTCGATGTTCTGACCTTCCACGAAGATGCTCCCCCGTACGTCGACGTCGAGGTAGTAGACGCCCTTGCGGAAGCCGACCCGGTTGGTGGCGAAGTAGGCCTCGTCGGCACCCAGTGCCGTGCCGAGGTCCTTGAAGTCGGGGGCCACCCGCTTCGCCGAGGACATCGGGCCCTCGATCCACTTCTTGAGCTGCTCCGGCGTGTCGACGTCGCGGATGTGGACGGAGATCTTCACCGGCGAGTAGGCCTTCCGGCTGGTCTCCACCGTGATGTCGCAGGTGGTGCTGCGCAGCGCCGGGCCGCGGTCCTTGTAGTAGCCCGCGGCCTCAGCGGTTCCGTACACCTGCATTCCGGAGGTGCCCGGGATCATCTGCTTCACGTCGTCCAAGGTCAGGAAGGCACAGGCGTCCGGCCAGGTCTTCATGTCCGTCGGCTTGGCGTCGAACTTGCCGCCGCTCATGGGGGCGGGCGGCGCGTCCGGCGTCTGTGGTGCGGACTGCGCGGAGACGGTCGGCTTGACGCTCGGCACCTTGCCCGGGGCGAAGGTGGGCACCGTCTTCTGTGTGGGTGCGCCGGCACCCGGGCCCTGCGAGGCCGAGACGCTCGCGGCCGGCTTCTTGTCGTCGTTCTTGTTCACGAGGATCGTGGCGAACGCGGTGGTGGCCGCGCCGACGAGCACAACGGCGGCCCAGCCGCCGATCTTCTTCAGGTTCCGGCCGCGCGGCGGGGGCTGCTGCGGCGGGTACATGCCCGGCGGTGGGCCGTAGCCGGGCGGGCCGTACGGCTGCTGGTACTGCGGCGGCCCCTGCGGGGGCGGCGGATAGTGCCCGGGCGGCGGCGGATAGGCGGAACCGCTTCCCTGCGGACCGCCTCCCTGCGCGCCGTTCCCGTAGGAACCGCTTCCGTACGGACCGGAGTTGTCATTGCCCGGACCGGAGTTGTCATTGCCCGGACCGTTGTACTGACCGCTCATCGTGGTGTCGCTCCCCGTGTGGATTGGTGGTTGCCCGGTCAGCTGCTCATCTTGTAACTGAGCAGCCACACGATGGCGGGGCCGGACCGCTTCAGCCAGGTGTCGTCGCGGGCGGCCTGGCCGGTGGAGTCCTTGATGTCGGCGTTCATGGTCACCGACAGGTAGTAGCCGCCCTTGAGCAGGTACAGCTTTCCGCCGAGCGACGAGGTGCGGTAGGCGGAGTCGACGTACAGCTTGTTGTCAAGGTCCTCGAAGCCGTTGTTGATGTTCGCCAAGTCCTTCTGGTTCTTGCCCTTGTCGTTCAAGAACGCCTGCTTGACCTGCGCCGGGTCGCCGATGGCCTCGATGGAGACGGTGAGTTTGGCGGGGTTCTGCGCGCGTTCCAGGTCGGGCAGGACCAGTTGGATCGCGCATGAGGTGTTCCGGTAGTTCTTGCCCTTCGTGCCCTCACGCTGCAGGATCCGGGCGTCCGGGATCGCGTTGGCCAGTTCTTCGTCGTAGATGGCGTCCTTGCACATGTCCGGCCAGGTGTTCATCTCGCCGGTGGCGTTGAACTTCGGGCCCTTCACGTACGGCGCGTCGCCGGTCGGGTAGGTGTAGCCCGCGGCCTGCGGGATGCCCCCGTCGTGCGTCTGGGCGGCCGACTGGTCGCCCTTCTTGTCGTCATCACCCTTGACCACGTCCACGATCTTCGCGGCGAGGATGGTGGACAGGACACCGCCGACCACGACGCCGACCCAGCCGAGGATCGGCTTGAGCTTGCTGCGGCGCGGGGGCTCCGGCGGCGGAGCGGAGTGGCCGGGGTGGTACATCGGCGGGGGCTGGTGCCCGTACTGCGGCTGTCCGTAGCCCTGTCCGTACTGCGGCGGCTGCTGGTGGGGCTGCTGTCCGCCGTACGGGTAGCCACCCTGGTTTCCGCTCATCGATCCTGCCCCTGGTTAGCGTGTGGAGAAGTTCCTGCTGATGCGGCGTCAGCGGCCATGAGGCCGGTGGGCCCGGTCGCTGACGCAGCGATGGTACGGGTAACCCTCTACATCCGTGCCGCGAGTTGGCTCACGATTGTCGGGCCGATCTTCTTGGCGAAGTTGCCCTGGGGCTGCCGGTCGCCGATGGTGCCTTCGAGGCCGGAGGAGAAGTACGTCTGCATCCGGTAGTTGCCCTTGACGAAGTACAGGTACTGGCCGTCGCGGAAGGCGTCGTCGACACCGGGGATCTGGGTGCCGAGGTCCTCGAACTCGCCGGCGATCGGGTTGCGTTGGCGAATCCGCTTGGTGTCCGTGTAGTAGCCCTTGGCGGCCGTGGGTGATTCGTCGACAGCCTCGAGTGCGAGGGTGATCGAGGCGAAGGTGGGGTACTTGGCGTCATTCGGGTCCGGCATGTCCAGGGTGATCCGGCACTCGTTGCCGGTGACGATGCCGTACTTGTACTTGTTGACGTATCCGTCATGCGGCTTACGCTCCTTGATCTTCCCGCCGGGGATGAGCGCGAGGATCTGCTGGTCTGTGAGCGCATCGCACATCTTCGGCCAGGTGGTGCCGTCGTTGGTGGCGGTGTACTTGGCGCCGGCGTCGGCGGGTGCGCCCTGCGGGATGACCAGCGGCTGCGGAGCGGCGGGGGCTTTGCTCTGCTGCCCGCCGCCACCGCCGGAGGCCGACGATTTGGGCGGGATCGAGAAGTTGGGGATTTTGCCCGGGTCTGCCCCGGCAGCCGGTCGCGTCTTTGTCGCCTTGTCGTCGTCCTTGGTGAAGAACATGTAGCCGCCGAAGCCGAGGACGGCGACCACAACGAGGACCAGGCCGATGATGAAGCCGTTGTTCCCGTGGCGCGTCGGCTGCGGCCCGCCGTACTGCGGGGTGCCGTACGGCAGCTGCTGGCCGTACCCGGGCTGGCTGTTGTAAGGCTGCTGCTGGCCGTACTGGCCCGGCGGCGGACCGGGCTGCTGGCCGTACTGGCCCGGCGGCGGACCGGGCTGCTGGCCGTACTGGCCCGGCTGCTGCCCGTATCCGTCCGGCGGCGGCGGCTGTTGCTGCCAGCTCACAGTTTCTGGCCGATGATCATGACGAGCGTGGGCCCCCACTGCTTGGTGGCGGTGCTGCTCTTCAGGCTCTCGCCGTTGCTGTCCACCAGCTGTGCGCTGAAGGTCACCCAGACGTTCAAGCCGTTCTTCACGATCTGAATCGTCCTGTTGTCGCGGAACGCGTCGTCGGTGCCCAGCTTGGTGCCGAGGTCGTCGTACTGGTCCGGGTAGTTCGCTGAGGCCTTGGCGCTGTTCTGCTTGTCGCGCGCCAAGCTCGTCTTGGCCGCGTCGGTGGGCTTGTAGCCCAGCGAGGTGATGTTCAGCTTGATCGGGTAGTCGTAGCTGGCCTGGTTCGGCACATCGATTTCGATGTCGCACTCGTTGTTGTTCTGGTGCTTGGTCATGATGTTCGTGATCCGGCCCAGGAAGCTCTTGCGATTGCGGATCTTGGCGTCGGGGATGTTGGCGATGATCTCCTCGTCGGTGAGGAGCTTGCACGCCTCAGGCCAGGTCGCCTTGTCCGCCGTGATCCTCCCGGTGAACTTCTCGCCGGTGGCCGCCGGCGGTGTCGCGGGGATCTTCAGGTCGTTCGTGAGGGTCTGCTTCTGCGGCCCGTCGGTCTTCTGGGTCGGCTTGTCGCCGGGCCGCTGGCCGGGGGCGTCCGTGGCGTCCAGGGGTGCCGGGGGCGGCGGGATGGCGGGCCCCGTGCTGGCCGGCCCCTTCGCGGCGTCGTCCACCGGGTCGTCGAAGCCGAGCAGGGCCACCAGCACCGACGCGACGACGGCGGCGGCCACCACCGCGATCCAGGTGAACATCGTCTTCCTGTTGTGCGGCTGCTGAGGCGGAGCGCCGTAAGGGCCGGGCGCCTGCGGGTTGTTCGCGCTGTACTGCTGGTAGTGCCCGTAATGGCTCTGCTCGGGGAACGGGTAGGCACCCGACGGCGGCCCCTGCGGCGGTGGCGGCGGGTAGAGGCTTCCACCCTGCGGCGCGTCCTGGGGCGGCGGCGGGTAGCCGGCTGAACCGGACGGCGGTCCGGGTGGCATCGGCGGCGTAGGCGGACTGTTCTGGCCATCGCTCACTGGCGGGACCCCCTCGTGGTTGCGCTGGGCAGGGCAGCCTGGCAGGAAGCCCTGGGCATGGCAGTGGGACGACATGCTGCCATGTGGGTGCACGCACTGCCGCTCGCACGGCCCGTCTTGTGTCGACATTCACCCGACTGTTACGCCATGCGGGCATGTGGATGGTCGCCGGCCGCTGTGCGGAACGTCCCGACTGCTGGTTCTCCGTACTCTCTGACCTGCGCTGAATCAGCAAAGTTGAGTCGGGAATACTCAAGCTTGTTGACGGTGTTGGACCAGACGTGCATGCTTGAGCAGGCACCACTCAACTTCTTCAGGAGGAACCGAACCATGGCACGTGCGGTCGGTATCGACCTCGGTACGACGAACTCTGTCGTCAGCGTTCTCGAGGGCGGCGAAGCAACCGTCATCACTAACGCGGAGGGGTCCCGGACCACGCCGTCTGTGGTCGCCTTCGCCAAGAACGGTGAAGTCCTCGTCGGCGAGGTCGCCAAGCGTCAGGCGGTCACCAACGTTGACCGCACCATCCGCTCCGTCAAGCGCCACATGGGCACTGACTGGGCGATCCAGATCGACGACAAGAAGTACACCCCGCAGGAGATCAGCGCCCGCATCCTGCAGAAGCTGAAGCGCGACGCCGAGGCCTACCTGGGCGAGCCGGTCGCGGACGCGGTCATCACCGTCCCGGCGTACTTCAACGACGCCGAGCGCCAGGCCACCAAGGAGGCCGGTGAGATCGCGGGCCTCAACGTCCTGCGCATCGTCAACGAGCCCACCGCGGCCGCGCTCGCGTACGGCCTGGACAAGGGCGACGAGCAGACGATCCTCGTCTTCGACCTCGGTGGCGGCACGTTCGACGTGTCGCTCCTGGAGATCGGCGACGGCGTGGTCGAGGTCAAGTCCACCAACGGTGACAACCACCTCGGCGGCGACGACTGGGACCAGAAGGTCGTCGACCACCTCGTCCGGCAGTTCCAGAACGCCCACGGCGTGGACCTGTCCAAGGACAAGATGGCGCTGCAGCGGCTCCGTGAGTCTGCGGAGAAGGCGAAGATCGAGCTGTCCTCGTCCGCCGAGACCTCGATCAACCTCCCGTACATCACGGCGTCGGCCGACGGCCCGCTGCACCTGGACGAGAAGCTCACCCGCTCGCAGTTCCAGCAGCTCACCCAGGACCTGCTCGACCGCGTCAAGGTGCCGTTCCACAGCGTCATCAAGGACGCCGGGATCCCCCTCGCCGACATCCACCACGTGGTCCTCGTCGGCGGCTCCACCCGGATGCCGGCCGTGAGCCAGCTCGTCCGCGAGCTGACCGGCGGCCGTGAGCCCAACAAGGGCGTCAACCCGGACGAGGTCGTGGCCATCGGCGCCGCGCTGCAGGCCGGTGTGCTCAAGGGTGAGGTCAAGGACGTCCTGCTGCTCGACGTCACCCCGCTGTCGCTTGGTATCGAAACCAAGGGCGGCATCATGACCAAGCTGATCGAGCGCAACACCACGATCCCGACGAAGCGCTCGGAGATCTTCACCACGGCGGACGACAACCAGCCGTCGGTGCAGATCCAGGTGTTCCAGGGTGAGCGCGAGATCGCCGCGTACAACAAGAAGCTCGGCATGTTCGAGCTGACCGGCCTCCCGCCGGCCCCGCGTGGCGTCCCGCAGGTCGAGGTCACCTTCGACATCGACGCCAACGGCATCGTCCACGTGTCCGCCAAGGACCTGGGCACCGGCACCGTGCAGTCGATGACGATCACCGGCGGCTCCAGCCTGGGCAAGGACGACATCGAGCGCATGATGCGCGAAGCCGAGGCGCACGCCGAGGAGGACAAGGCCCGCCGCGAGCAGGCCGAGATCCGCAACCAGGCCGAGCAACTCGTCTACACGACCGAGAAGTTCCTGGCCGACAACGGCGACAAGGTCCCCGGCGACGTCAAGACCGAGGTCGAGACTGAGATCGTGGAGCTGAAGGAAGCCCTCAAGGGCGAGGACGTCGAGAAGATCAAGGCGGCGTCCGAGAAGGTCGCGACCACCAGTCAGAAGCTGGGTTCGGCGATGTACGCCAACGCGCAGCCGGGTGACGCCGCGGCCGGTGCCGCCGGTGACGCGCCGTCCGACAAGGACGACGACGTCGTCGACGCCGAGATCGTGGACGAGGACAAGAAGGACGGTGCGGTGTGACCGAGGGGAAGCACGACTCCCCCGAGGACATCGAGCCGGTGATCCGCGACAAACGGCGGATCGACCCGGAGACGGGCGAGGTGCGCCAGGCCTCCGCCGAGCAGGAGACTGAGCCGACCGAGAATCCGGTCGAGAGCTCTTCCGTGGACGCCGCCGCGGAGGAGATCGAGCAGCTCAAGGAGCAGGTGACCGAGCGTACGGGTGACCTGCAGCGTCTCCAGGCGGAGTTCCAGAACTACCGCAAGCGCGTCGAGCGGGACCGCAGCGTGGCCGCTGAAATGGCCACGGTGAAGGTCCTCAACGAGCTGCTTCCCGTCCTGGACGACATCGGCCGGGCCCGCGACCACAGCGAGCTCACGGGCGGGTTCAAGTCGGTCGGCGAGTCACTCGAGACGATCGTCGCCAAGATGGGCCTGCAGACGTTCGGCAAGAAGGGCGAGCCCTTCGACCCGATGGTGCACGAGGCGCTGCTGCACTCGTACACCGAGGACGTCACCGAGCCCACGTGTGTGGAGATCCTCCAGCCGGGTTACACGGTCCACGACAGGGTTATCCGCCCCGCGCGGGTCGCCGTGGCCGAACCGGCCGAGTCGGGCGCGGACGCAGTCCCGACCGACTCCGACTGACGTCGGCTGAGGTCAGCTGACTGAGTCGTACGACTGCGCCGGTCCCGGCGGCCCTTGACGGGCTGCCGGGACCGGCGCGGTCGGCACTGAGACTTTTCTGCCCTGAGCTGCCGACTTGATGTGAAAACTGACTTGATGTGAAAACTGACTTGGTTTGAAAACTCACTTGGTTTGAAAACTCACTTGGTTTGAAAACTCACTTGGTTTGAAAACCGACTTGATGTGAAAACCAAAAAGCCACCCGAACGAAAGGAGGGGGGACGCCATGAGCACTAAGGACTACCTCGAAAAGGACTTCTACAAGGTCCTGGGCGTCCCCAAGGACGCCACCACCGCGGACATCAAGAAGCGCTACCGCAAGCTCGCCATCGAGTTCCACCCGGACAAGAACAAGGGCGACGCCAAGGCGGAGGAGCGCTTCAAGGAGATCTCCGAGGCGTACGACGTCCTCGCGGACGACAAGCGCCGCAAGGACTACGACGAGGCGCGCACCCTGTTCGGCGCCGGTGGCAACGGCGGGTTCCGCATGCCGACCGGCGGTGGCGGCGCGGGCGGCCCCGGCGGCTTCCACTTCGACCTCGGTGACCTCTTCGGCGGCGGGGGCGGGCAGCCCGCCGGCGCCGGTGGTGTCGGCGACCTGTTCGGTGGCCTGTTCGGCGCGGGCCAGGGCCCGCGGACGACGACCCGGCAGGGCCCGCGGCGCGGCACGGACATCGAGTCTGAGGTCGGCATCGCCTTCACCGACGCGGTGGACGGCGCGACTGTGCCGATCCGGATGACCACCGCCGAGCCGTGCGAGCACTGCAACGGCACCGGCGCGGCGGCCGGCACCATGCCACGCACCTGTACGACCTGTGGTGGTTCCGGGCACACCGCCAGCAACCAGGGCGGCTTCGGGCTCTCCGAACCGTGCAGGGACTGCAAGGGGCGCGGCCTGAAGGTCGACAACCCGTGCATCGTGTGCCACGGCAGCGGGCGGGCCAAGAGTTCCAAGACCATGCAGGTGCGCATCCCCGCCGGGGTCAAGGACGGGCAGCGCATCCGGCTCAAGGGCAAGGGCGCGCCCGGCGAGCGTGGCGGCCCGAACGGTGATCTGTACGTGACGGTGAAGGTCAAGGAGCACCAGGTGTTCGGCCGGAAGGGCGACAACCTGACGTTGACGCTGCCGGTCACCTTCCCCGAGGCGGCTCTCGGCGCGGAGGTCCAGGCACCCACCCTCGGCGGACCCCCGGTGACCCTGAAGCTCCCGGCCGGCACGACCAACGGCCGAACCCTCCGGGTGCGCGGGCGCGGCGCGGCGCGCAAGGACGGCACCCGCGGCGATCTGCTGGTCACCATCGAGGTCGCCGTACCGCAGAACCTCGACTCCAAGGCGAAGCAGGCCCTGGAGGACTACCGTGACGCGACGGCCGACGACGACCCTCGTGCCGATCTGATGGGCCGCGCGAAGGGGGAGTGACATGCACTCTGGACGGATGGGACCAAGTCCCTTCGGCACGGGCCGCGGCGGCTACGAGGTCGATGAGACGACCGCGGTGTACGTGATCTCGGTGGCCGCCGAACTGTCCGGGCTGCACCCGCAGACCCTGCGGCAGTACGACCGGCTCGGGCTCGTCTCCCCGGGCCGCGCTCCCGGCCGCGGCAGGCGCTACAGCGCCCGCGACATCCTCCAACTGCGCGAGGTGCAGCGCCTCTCCCAGGAGGAGGGCATCAACCTCGCGGGGATCAAGCGGATCCTCGAACTGGAGAACCACGTCGTCGCGTTGCAGATGCGGGTGGCAGAACTGGAGTCCTCCGTACAGGTGGGCCTGAGTCAGGCCGCCACCGCCGTCCGCGACGCCACCGCGCAGGTCCACGCCTCGTACCGCCGTGACCTGGTCCCGGTGGAGCGCCCGACGGCGCTGGTGGTCTGGAAGCCGCGCAAGAAGTAGGCGTCCTCCCGGGTGAAGCTGCTTCCCAGTGATCCAGCTCTCGCATACTCTCTGGCCCACGCACGTGGGGTTACCGGTGGGTTTTCTACAGAGGGCGGGGCGATGGAGCCGAACAGGCGCGACGTACTGAGGCACTCGACACTGGGGGCCGCCGCAGTAGGGGCGGCGGCGCTCGGCATGGCCGGGTGTTCGGACAGCGGCGACAAGGCGAAGGCCGGTCCCACGACGGCCAAACCGGCACCGACCACCTCGGGGGCGGTGTCGAACGCGATGCCGGCGAAGACCACCGCCGAAGGCACGCTCCTGCTCGACGCACCGGGCGCCGGCGGCTATAAGAAGGTCAAGGCCGGACCGCCTGAACCACACGTGGTCCGCAGTGAGTTGGCGCCGAGCGCCGGTGACCGCAAGGGCCGCGTGCCGCTGCTCGCCTTCGCCCAGCTGTCGGACCTGCACATCGTCGACCACCAGTCGCCGGCCCGGGTGGAGTTCCTCGACCGGCTCGACGACCCGGGGGAGCCGCTGGCGAAACTGCTGCCGTTCCAGGGGGCCTACCGGCCGCAGGAGATCCTCAGCGCCCAGGTCGCCGAGGCCATGGTGCGGGCGGTCGCCGCAGTGGGCAAGGGGCCGGTCACCGGCGGGCAGCTGGCGTTCACCATCGTCACCGGGGACAGCGCCGACAACTGCCAGTTCAATGAACTGCGCTGGTACATCGACCTGTTGGACGGCGGGCGGATCACCCCGGACTCGGGTGACCGGGGGAAGTACGAAGGGGTGGCCGACGCCGTCGCGTACGACGAGCGCTACTGGCACCCGGACGGCACCGTGGTCAACGGCAAGAAGGACTTCGCCCACGAGAAGTACGGCTACCCCGACGTGCCCGGCCTGCTCGACGCGGCCCGGCGGCCCTTCCAGGCGACCGGGTTGAAAATGCCGTGGTTCGCCGCGTACGGAAACCACGACGGTCTGGTGCAGGGGAACTTCCCGGCGGACGACACCATCAAGGCCGCGGCGGTCAGCGGGAACAAGGTGATCGCGCTGCCGCCGGGGCAGAACATCGTGCCGCTCGCGCTCGGCCTGCAGAACAACGACCCCACGGCGGTCAAGACGCTGCTCAGCGGTCCTTCGCGGCCGGTCACCGCAGACCCGGACAGGAGGGCGGTCAGTCGCAAGGAGACCATCCAGGAGCACTTCAAGACCACCGGCATGCCGGCCGGGCACGGCTTCAGCCAGTCCAACGTCGATTCGGGTACGGCGTACTACGCGGTCGACCACGGCAAGGTGCGCTGCCTGACCCTGGACTCCGTCAATATCAACGGTGGCAGCGAAGGCTCCCTGGACCAGGAGCAGTTCGGGTGGCTGGAGAAGCAGCTGACGGACGCGAGCTCGGTCTACCTCGACGCGCAGGGCAAGAAGGTCGACCAGAAGAAGGACGACCGGCTGTTCATCCTGTTCTCGCACCACACCACATGGTCGATGGACAACATCACCATGGGGCCGGACAAGAAGCCGCGGGTCCTCGGCAAGCAGGTGGCCGACCTGCTGCTGCGCTTCCCCAACGTGATCGCCTGGGTCAACGGGCACACCCACTCCAACAACGTGCGTCCGCACCCGCGCCCGGCCGGCGGCCCGGTGCCCGGCGGGTTCTGGGAGGTCAACACCGCGTCGCACGTCGACTGGCCGCAGCAGGCCCGCATCGTTGAGCTCGCCGACAACAAGGACGGCACGCTGTCGGTGTTCGGCACGCTCATCGACAGCGTGGCTCCGGCCTCGTACGGCGGGAAGACCGACGACCCGATCGCCCTGGCGGCGCTGTCCCGCGAGCTGGCCGGCAACGACTGGCATGAGCGCAAGGGCGCGGAGAGCGAGAAGCTCGACCCGGCCGCGGACGGCCGCCGCGGCAAGCCGGCGGACCGGAACGTGGAACTGCTGCTGCCGACGCCGGGCTGGCTGAAGAGCTGAAGAGCTGAGGACTGAGGTCAGGTACGGGTTTTCTTCGCCGGGGCCGGGGTGTCACCGAGGAATCGGTAGACGACGTTGGGGCCCCGGCGGGGACTGTCCTCCTCGAAGTCGATGACTCCGCGTTTGCGCAGGCTGGTCAGCCGGTTGCGGGCGGTGGAGGTGTCGCAGTCGAGGTAGTCGCGTACGTCCTCGTTGGTGATCCGGTGGTGGCGGCGGAGGTACGGTTCCACTGCTTCAGGGTCGCGCTGTAGTCGTTCGGAGACGCTGGCAGCGGTGACGGTCCGTGAGTTCCGGAGGGCGGTGAGGATGGTCACTACGTCCACACTTTCACGGAACTTCTGAGGAAACCTGTCGTGATCGGCGACGTAGCGGGCGAAGGATTCGTCACCGCGGCCACCGAAGAAGGTGACCTTGAAGTTCGTGCAGTCCTGGAACAAAGGCGGCTCTTTCCCCATCCAGGCGACTTCTTTGAAGACCCGGTCGAGGCCGAGTCCGGCAGCCTCCGCCAGTTGTAGGCGGGCCAGGTTCTCGGACAGTAGACGGTTGCGGGGCTGAGCGGCATCGTGGAGGAGCCGGTCGATGTGCAGTGTGGGCAGGAGCCCGCCTGGACTAGCGATCTCAAGGCTCTGAGCGGAATGAACGATGTCGATGACACCGGGAACCTCCCAGTCCCGGTGCGTGAAAGCGTTGGCGACAACCTCGCGGACGGCTCGTTCGGGGTAGTCCACGACTTCCGATTGGAAGGCGCCGATGAGAAAGAATTGGGAATTGGCCAGTGTGGTGATCCTCATCGTGATCTCATCGATGAGGGAAACCAGCGGCTTCTCGGTTTCGTACCGGCGGATGAGCAGTCGAGGAGCGCCTGTGACTGGGCGGGTCTGCAAGTTAACGCCCCAGTGATAGATCTCGTCGCGAAGCGCTTCGGCAGTGCCGTAAAGCAGAATTCCGGCACGGGTCACCCTGTCCTCAACAAGGAGCTTGGTGGCACGGCAGAACTCTGCCGGAGCTTTCTCGGCTAGGTCCTGTCTGGAATTCGGATCATGAATTCGGCGCGATGCTGCGGAGCCAGAGCATCGCGCCGCACAGGTGGAGTCCGGCTTCGTAGCTGGCTGGGGTCTTGTCGTAGCGGGTGGCGATGCCGCACCAGTTCCGTAGTCGGTTGATGCACCGCTCCACGGGGATGAGATCGAGGAGGGGATGCCGTCGATCTGCAACTTAGAGTGCATCGGTGAATGCTACGAGTAATGATTCCTGGGATCAAGCTCGTTCGGATCAGACCGGCAGTGCGAAGGCGACATCCTTCAGGCGCGCCCCAGCGCCCGCCGCACCGTGATTTCAATCAGTACCCGCTCCGGATTCGGGGCCGGTGTCCGTCCGTACCGCTCCGCGTAACGCGAGACCGCGTCAGCCACCAGATCCGGCTCCGTACGCATCACCGCCGTCCCCTCCAGCGTCGCCCAACGACGCCCGTCCACCTGACACACGGCCACCTTCCCGCCCGGCGACAGCGCCACGTTGCGCGCCTTGCTGCTGCCGCGCCCGGTGATGACGCGCGCGATGCCCGTCCCGGTGTCGTAGGTGACCCCGACCGGGACGACGTGCGGAGAGCCGTCCTTCCGGAGCGTGGTGAGCGTGCACAGGTGGTACTCGCGCCAGAAGTCGATGTACGCCTGTTCCGGGGCCTTCGGGTCGCGGGGTGCCGCAGCGATAGTCATGGACAGGAACGGTAGTGGGGACCCGGCGCGGGCAGCATCAAGGCAGCCGCGGCGGCGTGGTGAAAGTTGAGTGGAATAGACTCAACTTATCCGCCGTTATTGCATACGGAAGCCGTTCGGAAGCCGTTCGGAAGCCGTTCGGAACCCGTTTGGAAGGGAAGGTCGGGCCAGTAAATGGATGCAAACAAGCTCACCACCAAGAGCCAGGAGGCTCTCTCCACCGCCGTGCGCAAGGCGGCTGCGTCGGGGCACCCGCAGGTGGAGCCCGCGCATCTCCTGCTCGCTCTGCTCGACCAGCCCGAGGGCGCGGCGCCCGCGCTGCTCACCGCCCTGGGCGCGGAGGTCAATCAGCTCCGCACCCAGACCGCCGCGGTCCTCAACGCACTGTCGTCCGCGCAGGGTTCGACGGTGAACGCGCCGGGCTTGTCCCGGGAGGCGATGAACGCGCTGACCCAGGCGGGCGAACGCGCCGAGAAACTCGGCGACGCGTACATCTCCACCGAGCACCTGCTCGTGGGGCTCGCCGCGGGCTCAGGACCGGTCGCCGACCTGCTCAAGCAGCACGGCGGCTCCCCGCAGAACCTGGTCGACGCCTTCAGCAAGATCCGCGGCAGCTCGCGGGTCACCTCGCAGGACCCGGAGAGCACCTATCAGGCCTTGGAGAAGTACGGCCGCGACCTCACCGCCGAGGCCCGCGACGGCAAGCTCGACCCGGTCATCGGCCGCGACAGTGAGATCCGCCGGGTGGTGCAGGTCCTGTCCCGGCGTACGAAGAACAACCCCGTGCTCATCGGCGAACCGGGCGTCGGCAAGACCGCCGTCGTGGAAGGGCTCGCCCGGCGGATCGTGGCGGGGGACGTCCCCGAGAGCCTGCGGAACAAGCGGCTCATCTCCCTCGACCTGGGCGCCATGGTCGCCGGTGCCAAGTACCGCGGTGAATTCGAAGAGCGCCTCAAGGCCGTACTGACCGAAATCAAGGACAGCAACGGCGAAGTCGTCACGTTCATCGACGAGTTGCACACCGTCGTGGGCGCCGGGGCCGGCGGCGAAGGGGCGATGGACGCGGGCAACATGCTCAAGCCCATGCTGGCCCGCGGCGAACTGCGGATGGTCGGCGCCACCACGCTCAACGAATACCGCAAGTACATCGAGAAGGACCCGGCCCTGGAGCGCCGCTTCCAGCAGGTCTTCGTGGGCGAGCCGAGCGTGGACGACACGATCGCGATCCTGCGCGGCCTCAAGTCGCGGTACGAAGCCCACCACCAGGTCCAGATCGCCGACTCCGCGCTGGTCGCCGCCGCCGCGCTGTCGGACCGCTACATCACCGCGCGCTTCCTCCCGGACAAGGCCATCGACCTCATCGACGAGGCCGCGTCCCGGCTGCGTATGGAGATCGACTCCTCACCCGTCGAGATCGACGAACTCCAGCGCTCCGTCGACCGGTTGCGCATGGAGGAGCTCGCGCTGGAGAAGGAGACCGACGCGGCCTCCGTGCAGCGCTTGGACAAACTGCGCAAGGACCTCGCCGACAAGCAGGAGAAACTCAACGCGCTGACCGTGCGCTGGCAGCAGGAGAAGGCCGGCCTGAACAAGGTCGGCGACATCAAGAAGCAGCTCGACGAAGCCCGCAGTGAGGTCGAAGTCGCCGAGCGCAACGGGGACTTCGAGGCTGCGTCCAAGTTGCTCTACGGACGCATCCCCACCCTGGAGAAGGAACTCGTCGAGGCCGCGCAGTCCGAGGCCCACCAGCAGAACACCATGGTCAAGGACCAGGTCGGCCCCGACGACGTCGCCGACGTGGTCTCCGCCTGGACGGGGATCCCCGCCGGGCGGCTGCTCGAAGGCGAGCGCGGCAAGCTCCTGCGCATGGAGGACGAGCTCGGCACCCGGCTGATCGGCCAGAAGACCGCCGTCGCGGCCGTCGCCGACGCGATCCGCCGTTCCCGCTCCGGCATCGCCGACCCCGACCGGCCTGTCGGCTCGTTCCTCTTCCTCGGCCCCACGGGCGTCGGAAAGACCGAACTAGCCAAGTCGCTCGCGGACTTCCTGTTCGACGACGAGCGGTCGATGGTACGGATCGACATGTCCGAGTACGGCGAGAAGCACAGCGTCTCCCGTCTCGTCGGAGCCCCGCCCGGCTATGTCGGTTACGAGGAGGGCGGGCAGCTCACCGAGGCCGTACGGCGTCGCCCGTACTCCGTCATCCTGCTCGACGAGGTGGAGAAGGCCCACCCCGAGGTCTTCGACATCCTCCTCCAGGTCCTGGACGACGGGCGCCTGACGGACGGTCAGGGCCGTACGGTCGACTTCCGCAACGTCGTGCTGATCCTCACCAGCAACCTGGGCTCGCAGTTCCTGGTCGACCAGACGATCGACAAGGACACGCAGCAGGCCGCCGTGCTTGAGATGGTGCGGACCGCGTTCAAGCCCGAGTTCCTGAACCGGCTCGACGACATCGTGGTCTTCGACGCCCTGGGCCTGGACGACCTCACCCACATCGTCGACCTCCAGGTGCTGCGGCTCGCCAAGCGCCTGGGGGAGCGGCGGATCGCGCTCAAGGTGACCGACGCGGCCCGCGAGTGGCTGGCGCTGACCGGCTACGACCCGGCGTACGGTGCCCGCCCGTTGCGCCGCCTGGTGCAGACGGCGATCGGCGACAAGCTGGCCCGGGCGCTCCTTTCCGGCCACATCAACGACGGTGACACGGTGCTGGTGGACCGGGACGGAGACCTGGACCAGTTGACCGTACGGCCCGCAGGGAGCGCCGAGGCGTCCTGACCGGCTTTTTGGACAGCCGTTTCGGCCTCGTCCCCCATCTGGGGGACGAGGCCGTCGGCATTTCCCTGTACAGGGCAGGTAGGACGTGGGGACCGTCGTTCGAGCGTCCCCCGGGGCGGGTAGCGTAGGGATACGGCCGCAGGGGGCGTGCGGCGGGGAGTCGGCGCGTACTGCCTGCGCAGCGGTGTCGCAGTGTTCAGTTCACGTTTTCCAAGTGTTTCAAGTGTTCAAGGGGAGGACGCGGTGACCGACGAACGTCCTTGGCAGCCGGTGCCCGGACCAGGGGCGATGCCTGTGGAGCTCACCCGGGAGCTCGTGCAGTCGGTCCTGGAGGAACTGGACCTCGTGACCGAGGTCGAGTCGGGCGGCATCCTGGGGTTCTGGGACGGCTGCCGGATCTTCTTCATGACGGTCGGTGAGCACCAGGACGTCTTCTCCACAACCGTTTACCTGGACCGCCGTTTCCCCATCGAGGAGCGCACCCGGGTCCTGGAACTGCTCGACGAGTGGAACCGCACCCGCTACTGGCCCAAAGCATTCGCTGAAACGCTCGACGACGGCCTGGTGGGGATCACCGGCGAGGCCCAGCTGGACTGCGAGCCGGGTATCAGCCGGGACCTCCTGCTGTTCACCGTCCGCCGGTGGATCGGCACTTCGCTGTCGCTGCGCGACTGGATGGCCCAGCAGATGGCCCAGCAGATGGCCACCGAAGGCGGCGGCCCCGGCGGCAGCCCGGCCGCAGGCGGCCCGGTTGACGGCAACACGGTTGAACGCGGCACGGTTGAACGCGGCACGGTTGAACGCGGCACGGTTGAACGCGGCACGGTCCACGACAGCACGGCTGAGGACAGTGCCGCCGAAGACAGCACGGAGGGGGATTCGTGACCGCCGGCATGGGATTGCCCGTCCGCCCCGACCTGAAGTTGATCGAGGAGTTCCTGAAGGAATCCGGGCTGCGCTACTTCACTGACGACGAGGGCGACCTCGGGGCGTACTGGGAGGGGTACCGGGTCTACTTCATGCTCCTGGGCGAGGAGCAGGAGATCTACTGGGTCCGGGCCTACTACCACCGGCGGTTCCCGCTCGACCGCAAGGACGAACTGCTCGACGTGGTGAACGACTGGAACCGCACGCGGTACTGGCCGAAGGTCTTCACCCGTGTCCACGACGATCATCTGACGCTGGCGGCTGAGGCGTTGCTCGACTGTGAAGTGGGCATCGAACGGGCGCTGTTCTTCCACACCAACCGGTGCTGGCTGGGCACGATGCGGTCGCTGCGGGACTGGCTGGGCGAGCGGATGGGGCCGGAACTGTGAGCGGCGACGAGGGCGCGGTCAGATCGGACGCGGGGCCCGTCACCCGCCCGACGGCCGAGCTGGTCAAGGGGTTCCTCGCGGAGCTCGACATCCGGCACTTCACCGACGACGAGGGCGACTTCGGCGGCTTCTGGGGCGGCGACCGGATCTTCTTCTTCCGCGGCGAGCGGGTGTACACCGTCCGCATCGACATGGACCGCAGTTTCCCCATCGAGGACAAACTGCGGCTGCTCGACCTGACGGACGAGTGGAACCGGCGGTACCGCTGGCCGAAGGCCTACACGGTGACCGGCGACGACGGCCGGGTGCGGGTCAGCGCCGAGTCGCAGATCGACTGCGAGTACGGGCTGACCCGCCACTACCTGTTGAACTTCACCAGGGACTCGATCAGCCGGAACCTGGACTTCGTGCACTGGATCCTGGAGGAGCTGATCCGGGCCAAGCAGGCCCTTGAGTCGGAGGACCTCGGCGACTAGATGATCGATTCCAAGGGGTCGGCGGTCGTAGGCGGCCTGCGTTCAGCGGGTGGGACCCTTCCGGCCGGCCTTCTGTGTGGTCGCGCACCAACGTGACGTCCTTTTCCCGCCAGCAACCGTCCGTGCGTCGATCCAGCATGGGCACATGACCAGATACACCGTGCGCCCGTTGACACAGTCGTCCTGAAGGCACTGCGGGTCATCGATGACGCGGGCCGTCCCTGCGCCCCGTTCATCGCGACCGGCGAGGACATGGGATCTCCGCTGCGCTGTTGCCTGCGCCCCATCACGCTCGGCGAGCGGATCGCCCTTGTTTCGTACGCCCCGTTGCGTCGCTGGGCGGCCACGAAGGGTGCGGATCCGGGCGCGATGACGAACAGGGTGCCGTCTTCATCCACGCCGACGCTCTCCCCGCCCCATTCCCCCCGCACGAACACAAGACTGGCCCCACTCCACCCGGAGCGGGGCCAGAACCCAGGATTTTCAGGAGCGTTCCAGGGCGCGGGGCCTTACGCGGGCTGGTCCTCGTCGCGCTTGACGGAGTCCGGGGTGAACCCGGGGAGGCAGACGGCGATGTAGTCCGCGCCTTCGGCGTTGCGGGTGCTGTAGCGGACCCACTCCCCGGCCCGGGTGTGGATGCCCTGGCCGGCCCCGACCTCGATGACGGCGATCGTGCCGGAGTCATCCGTACCGTCGGCTGGTTTGTGCTCGACGGTCAGCATGCCGCGCAGTACAACGGTGTATTCGTCGAACTCCGGCGTCTGGCCGGGCTCGGTCCAGCCGCCGGGGCTCGACATGTGGGCGATGCTGAGCTCGGACGTGCCGGTGTTGACCTGGCCGACGAACTCCCGGATGGTCTTCGGGATGTTCCCGGCGGCTTCGACGATCGTGGGCTTCTCGATGAAGATGGGCATGCGGACATCATCGCCCATCGGCTTCGTCGCGGCTTGTCCACAATCTGTGGACGGCTGCGCCGGAGAACCGATGGAGTACGGGGAACCCCTTGCGAACCCGGACCCGTTGTGCGGCAAGGATGGTGACGAACCGTCAGCCATCCGGACATCCCGCCCGTCCGGACATCCAGAAAAGGGCGACCCGTGTCCGCGTTCCGGGTCACCGCTGAACCGCGGACCGTCCACACCCACCCAGACGCCGAGGCCCTCGAACGTGCCCCGGTGGGCCTCTGCCGGGCTGCCGTCGGCAAGATCGTTTCCGACGCCCGACTCACCCGCAGGGGTGGTACGGAGTACGAGTGACGCGTCCGGGGAGCGGTGGGGGAGGATGAACCCCAGAACCTGCCACTCCACACCAGAGGAACCTTCGCCATGACGATCGACCCGTCCTCGCTGCCGATGCCGACCTTCGTGCCGGCGGCACCGGTGATCAAGCCTTCCAAGGCGCTCATCGAGCAGGTGCTCACTGAACTGCAGGTCAACCACTTCACCGACGAAGAGGGCGACATCGGCGCCCCCTGGGACGGTTTCCGGGTCTACTTCATGCTGCGCGGCGAGCGCCAGGAGATCTTCACTGTCCGCACCTTCCTCGACCGTGAGTTCGAGGAATCCGAGCGTCCGATGCTGCTCGACCTGCTCGACGAGTGGCACCGCCAGTACTTCTGGCCGAAGGCGTACACCCACGTCCACGAGGGCAAGGTGCGCATCATCGGCGAGTCGCAGTTGGACTGCGAGCCCGGCATCAACCGTGAGCTGTTCCTGTTCACCACGCGGGCCTGGATCAGCACCTCGATCACCTTCTCGAACTGGCTGAACGAGAAGATCGACGGCCCGGTCGAGCCGGCCGAGGACGAGAAGCCTGCCGAGAGCTGAGCCGTGCGCGCAGCGACCGGGCGCGCGGACGCCCCGGACAGGGGCCTCCGCGCGCCCGGTCTTCTGTTCTGGACGGGCTGCTTCAGCCGAGTTCTTCAGCCGACTGGAACGATGGTCGTCGGGCCGCACCAACGCCCTGGCCCGGCACCGGGAGATCACCGCGCAGGGCTACGCGGGCTGCCACGGAATCGTCCGCGGCTACCTCAAGAAGCACCGTGCCATCCCGGGCGAACCGGCAGGGGAGGCCGCTCCGACCGTCCGCCAGGTCACCGCATGGATCATGCGGGACCCCGACGGGATGGACGAGGGCGCCGCCCGGCGCGTCAACAAGTGGGCTGCCTGGGCTGGACTTGGACTGCCCCGGTGTGCACGTACACGGCGGAGCCCCGGCCTGACCGTGCGTGTCCCGGGCGCTGAGATTAGCGTTTCCGCAGCTTGGACAGCCTTTCGATTGCTTCTTCTAGCACACTCATCCGCTTGCAGAACGCGAACCGCACCAGGTGCCGCCCCGCCTCTACGTCGTCGAAGAAGACCACCTCAGGCACCGCGACCACCCCGCACAGCGCCGGCAGCCGACGGCAGAAATCCAGCCCTTCGGTGTAGCCCAGGGGGCGGATGTCCGCGGTCGCGAAGTAAGTCGCCTGCGGCGTGAACACCTTGAGCCCGGCCGCCTCCAGACCGCCGACCAGCAGGTCCCGCTTGGTCCGCAGGTCGTCGCGGAGCCCGGTGAAGTACGCGTCGGGCAGCCGCAGCGCAAGCTCGACCGCCGGCTGGAACGGGCCGCCCGAGACGAAGGTCAGGAACTGCTTGGCCGTCCGTACGGCCGCCGTCAGCTCCGGGGCCGCGCACACCCAGCCGATCTTCCAGCCGGTGAAGTTGAAGGTCTTCCCAGCCGACGACACGGTCACCGTACGGTCCCGCATGCCCGGAAGCGTCGCCAGCGGGATGTGCTCCCCGTCGAACACCAGGTGCTCGTACACCTCGTCGGTGAGCACGATCAGGTCGCGCTCGACCGCGATCGCGGCGATCCCCAGCAGCTGCTCCCGGCCGAGCACCGTGCCCGTCGGGTTGTGCGGCGAGTTCAGGATGATCAGCCGCGTCCGGTCGTTGATCTTCGCCCGGAACTCGTCCAGGTCCAGGAAGAAACCGGTGCCCGCCGCGTCGGGACGCAGTTGCACGCCGACCCTGACACCGCCCGCCATCGCGATCCCGGCCGCGTACGAGTCGTAGAACGGCTCCAGCGCGACGACCTCGTCCCCGGGCTCCACCAGGGCGAGGAGCGTGGCGGCGATGGCCTCCGTGGCGCCGGTGGTGATCAGCACCTCGGTGTCCGGATCGAACGTCAGGCCGTAGAAGCGCTGTTGGTGCTCGGCGACGGCCGTACGGAGACCAGCCATGCCGGGCCCCGGCGGATACTGGTTGCCGACCCCGCTGCGCAGTGCCGCCACGGCGGCTTCGACGACCTCCGCGGGGCCGTCGGTGTCCGGGAACCCCTGCCCCAGGTTGACCGCACCGGTGGCGGTGGCCAGCGCGGACATCTCCGCGAAGATCGTTGTGCCGAGACCGGCCAGCCGGCGGTTCAGAAGCGGGCGCGATGAACTCATATCGGCGTACTCCTCCTTCATAACGTCCACGGTCACCCGTGTGAGGTAACAATATTCACTACTCGGGGTGACGACGAGCCGGCAATCGTCACCTACCGTGAATGCGCTCCCTATTCCTTCCCTGTCTGAGGTGATTCGGTGACATCCACGCCTGCGCTGGTCGGTCGATGCATGTGAACCTGGACATCCCGTACACCGATACCCGCGCGGACGCGTTGAGCTGGCATTTGAACCTGCGCCCGCTGCCGGCTCTGGCCGAGCGCGACATCGAACTGCCCGGCGACGCGAAGCTGAACCTGCGCCTGCTCGGCGCCTCCCACCAGGTGCTCCTCACCCAAGGGGACGAGTGGTGCTCGGAGACGGTGGCCTGCACGGGCGGCCGACGGCAGCCGCTGCCGGCCCGCGCTGCACAGCAGGTCGGGCGCTGGGAGTACGAGTTCACCGCGCTGACCCAGCACCTGGACACGCTGGACTTCGGCCGGAAGGTCGACAGTGTGGTCGCCGGTGTCCGGGCCCACCCGACGGGTCTGATCGGGGTCTACCCGGGCAGTCCGTACGCGGTGACCGCGCTCACCGCCGAGGTCCGTGACGGCGGCTCGGTCGACTGGTCGACCTGGCACACCTACCCGCAGGAAGGCCGCATTGTGATCACCCGTACGCACGCACATCCGATTGTGTGAACACGCGCGACGCTCGTTAGGCCAGACTTACCGCCGACCGGCACACGGAAAAGACGGACGGGGCGGGGCAGCATGAGCGATCTGATCGATGGTCTGGGACGGACACTCGCGTACGGAGGCGTCGGCATCGTGCTGATGGTCCTCGGTTTTGTCCTGGTGGACGTGCTCACGCCGGGCAAGCTCGGGCACCAGATCTGGATGCAGCGCAACCGGAACGCGGCCACCGTGCTCGCTTCGGCACTGCTCGGCGTCGGCGCGATCGTGACCACCGCGATCGCCACCACCTACGACGAGTTCGGCAAGGGCCTGGCCTCCACCGCGCTGTTCGGCGTTTCCGGGCTGGTCATGATGGCGATCGCCTTCTTGGTGCTCGACCTGGTCACCCCGGGCAAGCTCGGCGCGATCTGCGTCGAGGACGAACCGCACCCGGCGGTGTGGGTGACGGCGGCCTCACAGGTCGGCGTCGCCGCGATCGTCTGTGCCTGTATCGCTTAGCGCCGAGTGGGCCGGAAAGCACATCCCGCAGCGCGCGGAGCGTGTTTTCCGGCCTACCCGATGGTTGTTACCGGTTTGAGTGAACCTTCCCCGGATACCGGTGTTCCGCCGGAGTCTGCGCCTACCGTTCGGGCGTGACGCTGCTCGACCCGACCCCAGGCCCCGGCGCCACCCCCGCTGCCGCTGACTCCGCCGCACTGGCGCAGTTCAGAGCCCCGGTGCTGCCGCTCCCCGCAGGCCCCGCCCGATTCCTGGTGCTGTTCTCCGTACTCCTGTGCGCCGCCTGCGGACTCATCTACGAACTGGCGCTGACGGCGGTCGGCGGGCACCTCGGCGGCGACCCGGTCACGGAGACCTCGCTCGTCCTGTCCGTCATGGTCTTCGCCATGGGGGCCGGGGCGCTGGCCGCAAAGCCGCTGGCCCACCGGGCCGCCCCCGCCTTCGCCGCCATCGAACTGGCGCTCGCCGCCGTCGGCGGTACCTCGGGCACGATCCTCTACACCTCGTACATCTGGACGGGCGGCCACCGCCCCGCGCTGCTGGCCGTCTCCGCGGTACTCGGCCTGCTCATCGGTGCGGAGATCCCGCTCCTCATGACCCTGCTGCAGCGCATCCGCCGCCAGGACGCCTCCAGCGCGGTCGCCGACCTCTTCGCGGCGGACTACGTGGGGGCACTCTTCGGCGGGCTGCTGTTCCCCTTCCTGCTGCTGCCACACCTCGGAGTCATCCGTACGGTCGCGGTGACCGGCATGGTCAACGCGGCGGCCGGCACCCTGGTGGTTTTGTGGCTGTTCGTCGCCGACCTCTCCCCGCGGACCAGGGCGGCGTTGACGGTGGGTCTCTTCGCCGCACTGGTCCTGCTCGGCGGAGCGTGGAAGTGCGCGGGCGCGTTCGAGGACGTGGTGCACGAGAACCTGCGGCGCCATCCGCTGCCGGTCAACACCGATCCGTTGCTGGGCGACCGCTGTTCCGGGTGCTTCACCGGCGGTTCAGGTACACCTTGAACGCCGTGTGCAGCGCGGCGTTCAGCGGGAACTCCCACTCGCCCAGGCCCTCCACCGCCGTGCCGCCGGTGCCCAGTTTGAAGCGCAGCACCCCGAACCGGCGGTCCTGCGGATCGATCACCGGGCTGATACCGCGCATGTCGTAGACGGGCACCCCGGCCGCCCTGGCGTCGCACATCATCCGCCACTGCAACGCATGGCTGGGCCGCACTTCACGCAACCGGTCCGCGGAGCCGCCGGTCTGGTACCAGGCCCGGTCCCCGAGGCTGACCAGCGTGTGCGCGGCGAGGACTTCGCCCTGGTAGGAAGCCAGGTACAGCTGCATCCGGCCCGACTCCTCGGCGTTCTGCACGCGGTACTGCCGCTCGTAGTAGGACAGGGAGCGGCCGAGCCGGAAACCGTCCCGTGCCTCCGTCTCCCGCAGCAGCGCGTGCAGGGTCGCCATGTCCTCAGCGTCACCCACGGATATCTCCACGCCGGACGCCGCGGCCTTCTTGATGTTCCGGCGCCACTCCTGGTTGAGGCCCGACCGCAGATCGTCCTGGCTGCGCCCGGCGAGCGGGACACGGAACACGTACCGGGGCTGCGCGTCGCCGTCATCGTCGCCGGTCGGCCGCCAGCCCAGTGTGCGCAGCCGTTGGGCGACGGTGACGCCGACCGGATCGATCTCGTCGGGGGTGAGTTCGCCGAGCCGGGTGAAGCCTCGTTTGACCCCGGATTTGACTGTTTCCGCATGCCAGCTGCGGTGGTCGAGCGGCGGGCCCATCCGTACGGAGAAGACGTTCCGCGCCCGGAAGTGTTCGAGGAGCGGGGTCAGCCAGCGGGCCAGGTCCGGATCAGCCCAGTCGATAACCGGGCCTTCGGGGAGGTAGGCGAAGGAACGATTCGTCCGTGGGATCCGACGGTGCAGCACCAGGACGGTGCCGACCAGTGCGCCGGAGGTGTCCCACCAGCCCAGGCACTCCGGGTCCCAGTCGGGCTTGACGCTGCCCCAGGCGGGGGTCTGCAGGAAGGACACGCCGCCCCGGTCGCGCAGGAACGCCAGTTGCCGGGCCGGCGCGACGGGTGCCACGGTCAGTGCCGCGAACAAAGGCGGGGACGCCGCGGGGTGGTGTGGTGCGGGGCGGCGCGGCACCTGGGCGGGGGGGCTGTGGGACGCGGGTCCGCGGGGCGCGGGCCCACGGGTGGGGGGTCTCTCCGTCAGCGGTCCGGCCACGGGTGGGCTCCTGGGGTGTGGACGCAGACCACCGGCCTGCGGCGGGACTGTCCCGCACCTGGTTCCGACTCCGTACGGCCGTGGAATGTTTCAGCGTCCGGAGTGAAACCTTTTACGGCCGTACGAAGTCGGTGATCAGGAACAGGTGATCAGGAACAGGAGATCAGGAACAGGAGATCAGGAACAGATGATCAGGAACAGGAGATTTGGCGCTGGTCGTATACCTGGGATTCTATGTCTGTATTGCCCTATTTTTTCATGTAATGCATGAGTCGCCTGTTGTCTGAGTGGTCACATACCGTACGGGACCGCAGGGAAGACGGAACCGCAACCGGTTGTTGTTCGTCGTTACGAGGGTCGGTTCATCCGCAAAGGAGCTACTAGATGCGTGTTGTCGGATTGACGGTCAAAGCGGCTTCCGCCCGCCGAATAGGCGGCGCGGTCCTAGCCCTCGGCAGTCTCACGGTGCTTGCCGCCTGCGGCGGTGGATCCGCCGGAGCAGACGCCAAGAGCGGCGACAAGACCGCTTCCGACAACAAGGTGGACGACAAGAAGGCGCCGCCCGCGCCGGCGATCCTCGTCGACCCGGCGGACGGCAGTAAAGACGTCGAGAACAGCAAAGCCGTCGTGGTGACCGTCTCCGACGGAACCCTGGTCAAGGTCGACGTCGTCGGCGCCAGGAGCACCACGGGCAGCGCGAACACCACTGGCAGGCCGAGCGCCACGCCGAACGGCAGCGCCGCCGTCGAAGGTGCCGTCAATGACACGGGCAACTCCTGGACCTCCACCGGTCTGCTCGCCCCGACCACCGACTACACGGTCAACGCCGTGGTCAAGGACGGCAAAGGCAAGGAGAGCACCCTCACCTCGAAGTTCGTGACCAAGGTGGCCGACAAGACCAACAAGGTCACCATCGTCCCGTCCGGCGGCAGCGTCGTCGGCGTGGGCCAGCCGGTGTCCATGGCCTTCGACTACCCGGTGAAGAACAAGGCCGACATCGAGAAGAAGCTCAAGGTCACCACCACCCCGGAGGTCGAGGGCTCGTGGGGCTGGGTCAAGGACAAGGCAGGAAAGGACCGCGTGGACTGGCGGCCCAAGGAGTACTGGAAGCCCGGCACCAAGGTGAAGTTCGAAGCCAACGTGACCGGTGTGGACACCGGCAACGAGCGCTTCATGGTGCGTGACTACTCCTCCGAGTTCACCATCAGCGACACCGCCCGTGTCACCGTCATCGACGCGAACACCCACAAGGCCGTGGTGACCGAGAACGGTCAGACCGTACGGACGATGCCGGTCTCCCTCGGCTCGGCCCAGTACGCCACCTGGAACGGCAAGATGGCCGTGCTCGGCAAGCAGCCGAAGGTCCGGATGACGTCGGCGAGCGTCGGCATCGCCGACTTCTACGACCTTGAGGTCGACAACGCCGTCCACATGACCCAGTCCGGCACGTTCACCCACGACGCCCACTGGAACACCAACATCGGCTCGGCCAACACCAGTCACGGCTGCGTGAACCTGGGCACCGCGGACGCCAAGTGGTTCTACGACCGCGCGACCGTCGGCGACATCATCGAGGTGAAGAACGCCAAGGAGAAGAACGTCGACCCGGGCAACGGCTTCGGGGCGTTCACCCTCAGCTGGGACGAATGGAAGGCCAAGTCGGCGGTCACCACATCCTGACTGTCCTGACCTCCGGACCTGCGGAACCCTTGACCCGCTGAACGCCGGTGAGGCCCGTACGACCTGCTGCGAAGCGGGGCGTACGGGCCTCCCGCGTTTAGTCGTCGCCCGCTGCTTCGCCTACGCTCTTGTTTCATGAGCACCGACCGTGATGCCCTCCTGGAACAGATCAAGACCAAGGCCGTCGTGCACGGCAAGGTGACCCTTTCCTCCGGCAAAGAGGCCGACTACTACGTCGACCTGCGCCGGATCACCCTCGACGCGGTCGCCGCACCGCTCGTCGGCAAGGTGATGCTGGACGTGACCGCCGACCTCGAATACGACGCCGTCGGCGGGCTGACCCTCGGCGCCGACCCCGTCGCCGCCGCGATGCTGCACGCCGCCGCGGCACAGGGCCGTACGCTCGACGCTTTTGTCGTCCGCAAGGAAGGCAAGGCGCACGGTCTCCAGCGCCGCATCGAAGGCCCGGACGTGGCCGGCCGCCGGGTGCTGGCCGTCGAGGACACCTCCACCACCGGTGGCTCGGTGCTCACCGCCGTCGAGGCACTGCGTGAGGCCGGGGCCGAGGTCGTCGGCGTCGCCGTCATCGTCGAGCGCGGAGCCGCACCCGCCATTGAGAAGACCGGCCTGCCGTACTACATCGCGTACTCGCTGGACGATCTCGGTTTGTAGCCCTTTCGCTGCGTGTAACTGCTGGTAACTGTTTGATTCCGTTTATGGAGCCCTGTATGGGCCCTTTAGCGGCTTCTGTGAACGGCCGCACCTGTGATGCCAATCGCATCTACTGGTGCGGCCGTTGCTTTTCTTGGCCACTGGGATATCCTTCGAGCGCACTCGGCCTTGATTCTTGGGGAGGGCTGAGCCATTCCGTGGGGGGATGATGACTTTCCTGTACGAACTGCCGTGTTGTCGCGACGTGTTGCGCGCCGCCCGGATCTCCTGCATCCGCTGACGCCCGTCCCTGTTCAACCGGCTCCGCTGTGCGTCCCTCTGTACGCGGCGGGCCTTTCTCATTCGTACAGTTCCATCCCCGCAGTCCCCTGCCCTGCGTCCCATAGAGGTCTTCTTTCATGAAGCTCCACCGCAGTCTCGCCGTTGCCGCTGTTACGGCATTCGTCTCCTCCGCAGTGCTCGTCGCGGCCCCGGCCGCCATGGCCGCCGAGTCGGCGCCGCCGGTCGCTCCGTCGGCCCCCGCGACGGCCCCCGCGTCGACCACCCCCAAGGCTGACGAGCCGAAGCCCAGCGCGCCGGTTCCGGCTTCCACGCCGGCCTCCGCCAAGCCGGCCGCGACGGTTCCCGCCGCTGCGCCGCTGGCCCAGACCCCCGGTGGTTCGGCTGTCGTCCAGCCGACCCAGAACAAGGGCGACGGTCCCGAGGTCTCCCTCCAGGGTGTTCCCTCGGCCTTCGTCGCCGGTGGTGACGCGGCCACGTTCAGCACCCTGATCAGCAACAACAAGGGCAAGGACCTGGTCTACTCGCCGGCCGTGTCGCTGGTGTCGATCGACGGCAGCCTGAAGGCCTCCCAGGTCAAGCTCTCGTTCGTCAACCCGAAGACGGGCAAGTGGCAGGACGCCCAGATCGTGCAGGTCGACGTGGCCGTCGTCGCGATCTTCGGTCACGAGGACGCTGACGGTGTCGGCGCCGACTCGCTCTACGAACTGAAGAAGGACGCGAAGGCCAGCATCCAGGTCAAGCTCTCCTTCACCAAGGACGCGCCGCTCGGCAAGGGCCTCGGCCTCTACGCCGCGCTCTCCGCCGACAAGACGGACCAGAGCGGCGAGTTCCAGTACGACTCGTACAGCGACGCGTACATCTTCACCATCACCAAGGCCGGCGACAAGCCGACCGTCCCGGGCAAGGTGCCGGTCAAGCCGGAGAAGAAGCCGGTCAAGCCGAAGCCGGGTCAGTCGCTCGCCGAGACGGGTGCCGGTAACAGCAACTCCACCGCCATGACCGTCGGCATCGTCGGTGGCGTCGCCCTCATCGGTGGTGCGGGTGTGCTCGTCGCTCTGCGCCGTCGCAACAGCGGTGGCGCGGCTGCCTGATCCAGGCATCCCGCTTCACCTGCTGACGGAGTTTGAGTAGCTCTCCCCGGTACGACCCGCCGGGCCCAGTGAAGGTCCGGCACGACGGCCCGCTGTAAGCCTGCCGGGCAGACGGTGATGATCCGCGAATTGCCAGCCCCGGGGATGATGGTGCGGGCTTGTGTGATCTCGGCGGGTTCGGCGAGTTCCCGGAGGGAAACCCGCTTGTTCTCCGGCCACTTGACGCTGCCGATCGCGGTCATCATCGCTGGACGGCCTGCCCCGGCCAACGCAGAAGGGGCGGTGCTCACGCACCGCCCCTTCGCCGTACAGCTGTTGTGGAAGTCAGTCGCGCGGATTCGTGATCCGCGACTTCATCTGCTTGTGGGCGGGCACCTCGCCGCGCTTCTTCGCCTTCCGCTCCCGGACGATCTCGATGAGGATCGGCAGGATCGACACGAAGACGATCAGGACGATGCCCGGCAGCAGGTACTTGTCGATGCTGGTGCCGATCTTGGCGCCCAGCCAGTGGCCGAGCAGGATGATCCCGTCGGTCCAGACCAGGCCGCCGACGACGTTCCAGACGAAGAACGTGCGGGCCGGCATCTCCAGGACGCCCGCGACCGGGTTGAGGAACGTCCGCACGATCGGGATGAACCGGGCGAGCACCACAGCCTTGGCCGGGCCGAACTTCTCGAAGTAGTACTCGGCCTTGTGTACGTACTCCGGCTTGAAGATCTTCGAGTCGGGCTTGTCGAACATCTTGGCGCCGTATCTCGCGCCGAGCAGGTGTCCGAGCTGGGCTCCGGCGATCGCGCAGATCGGCGCGGCGATAAGAAGGACCGGCAGCGACATGCTGGTGCCGATGACTTCGTCAGCCACGCTCGACGTGGCGATACCGGCCAGGAACAGCAGTGAGTCGCCTGGGAAGAAGAACCCGACCAGCAGGCCCGTCTCGGCGAAGATGATCGCCAGGATGCCGATCAGACCGAAGGTCGCGATCAGCGATTTGGCGTCGAATACGTTGACGGCAAGGGAGGTGTAGTCCACATCCGCAGGGTAATGGTCTTCTCCAGTCGCCGTTACGCCCGCCTGGTCCTCCGAGTGTTCTGATCGTACGTGTGTTCAGTCCCGCGTACGGGCATGCTGATCCGCATGGAACGACTCGTGGTGATCGGCGGCGACGCCGCAGGCATGACAGCGGCCTCCCAGACCCGCAACCGGCGCAAGGATCTGGAGATCGTCGTCCTGGAACGGGGCACCCGCACGTCGTACTCCGCCTGCGGAATTCCGTACTGGATCGCCGGTGACGTCACGGACCCCGGGAAGCTGATCGCGCGCAGCCCCGAAGAGCACCGCAAACGGGGTCTGGACGTGCGTCTCGGCACCGAGGCCGTGGGGATCGACCTCGACCGCAGGGAGGTCTATGTACGGGACCTCAGCGCCGGAAAGGACTCCCGGGTCGGCTTCGACCAACTGGTCATCGCCACCGGGGCCACCCCCAGGCGCCCGCCCGTACCCGGAATCGACGCGCCCGGGGTGTGCGGCGTACAGACCCTGGACGACGGTCAGGCCCTGCTCGACCACCTGAACGCGCGGCACCGCACCGCCGTAGTGATCGGCGGCGGCTACATCGGCGTGGAGATGGCCGAGGCGATGTCCCGGCGGGGCCTGGAGACCACCGTCCTGGACCGGGGGGCGGAACCCATGTCCACCCTCGACCCCGACATGGGCACCCTCGTCCACAAGGCCATGGAGGACCTGGGCATCAACGTGGTCACCGGCGCTGACGTGCAGCGGGTGGAGACCGGCGAAGACGGCTGCGTCGTCGCAGTCCACACCGCGGACAAGCGCTACCCCGCCGACATCGTCGTTCTGGGGACGGGCGTACGGCCGAACACGGAACTCGCCAAAGAAGCGGGACTGCCGCTCGGTGACAGCGGCGGTATCCGCACCGACCTCCGGATGCGGGTCCTGCACACAGAGGGAATCTGGGCCGGGGGCGACTGCGTGGAAGTCCTCAACCTGGTTTCCGGGCGCTACATGCACGCCGCACTCGGCACCCACGCCAACAAGCAGGGCCGCGTCATCGGCATGAACATCGGCGGCGACTACGGCACCTTCCCCGGCATCGTCGGCACCGCGCTCAGCAAGGTCTGCGACCTGGAGATCGCCCGGACCGGACTGCGCGAGAAGGACGCCGAAGCCGCGGGGTTCGCTTACGTCACCGCGACCATCGAGTCCACCGGACGGGCCGGCTACATGCCCGGGGCCGCCCCGATGACAGTCAAAATGATGGCCGAACGCGGCACCGGACGGCTGCTCGGCGTGCAGATCGTCGGCCGCGACGGGGCCGCCAAGCGCATCGACACCGCCGCAGTCGCCCTGACGTACCAGGCGACCGTGGAGGAGATGACCGCCCTCGACCTCGGCTACGCCCCGCCGTTCTCCCCGGTGTGGGACCCCATCCTGGTGGCCGCCCGCAAGACCGCGCAGAGAGTGGCGGAAGCGCGCTGAACCAGCCCGGACAGAACATCAGAAACCGTACGTAACGGTCTTGCCAGTCAAGCGTGTTCGCGCCGCGGAGTGCCCATCGAACGAGTGGCCCGGGGTGCTGTACGGCACCGCGCAGTCTGCCAGGATGGTCGGCACGCGGGGATACGGCCCAAAGCGCCGAACCCTCATATCGCCGCAAGCTCGTTACGAGGAGCACACGCATGCCCATCGCAACCCCCGAGGTCTACGCCGAGATGCTGGACCGGGCGAAGGCAGAGCACTTTGCCTACCCGGCCATCAACGTCACTTCTTCGCAGAGCTTGAACGCAGCCCTGCGTGGCTTCGCCGAGGCGGAGAGCGACGGCATCATCCAGGTGTCCACCGGTGGTGCGGAGTACCTCTCCGGGTCGGTCAAGGACATGGTCGTCGGCTCGGTGGCCTTCGCCGAGTACGCGAAGGTCGTCGCCGCGCAGTATTCGGTCAACATCGCGCTGCACACCGACCACTGCCCCAAGGACAAGCTCGACGGCTTCATGCGCCCGCTGATCGACATCTCCGCGGAGCGGGTGAAGAAGGGCCTCGACCCGCTGTTCCAGTCGCACATGTGGGACGGCTCGGCCGTACTCCTCGAAGAGAACCTCCAGATCGCCCAGGAGCTCATCGCGAAGTGCGCCGCCGCGCGCATCATCATGGAGCTTGAGATCGGTGTCGTCGGTGGCGAAGAGGACGGCGTCACCCACGAGATCAACGACAAGCTCTACACCACCCCGGAGGACGCGCTGAAGACCGTCGAGGCCATCGGTCTCGGCGAGAAGGGCCGCTACATGCTCGCGGCCACCTTCGGCAACGTGCACGGCGTCTACAAGCCGGGCAACGTCCAGTTGCGCCCGTCGATCCTCAAGGACATCCAGGACGCGGTCACCGCGTCCTCCGGCAAGGAGCGCCCGTTCGACCTGGTGTTCCACGGCGGTTCGGGCTCCGCGCTCGAGGAGATCCGCGAGGCGCTGGACTACGGCGTGGTGAAGATGAACGTCGACACTGACACGCAGTACGCCTTCACCCGCCCGATCGCGGACCACATGCTGCGCAACTACGACGCGGTGCTGAAGGTCGACGGCGAGGTCGGCAACAAGAAGCTGTACGACCCCCGCTCGTACGGCAAGGCCGCGGAGACGGCGATGGCCGAGCGTGTGGTCGTGGCCTGCCAGGACCTGCGGTCCGCCGGCACCCGCATGAAGTAAGCGGTACGCCCTGCTCCAGTGCGGGTGCCCCGGTCCGATGCGGGCCGGGGCACCGGCATGTCCGGGCCACAATTCGGCCTGCCACTGCCACCACGTCATGGCGTATGAGCCGGGCAGGACAAGATAGGCCCATGACGATCGACCAGAACCTCTTCGGCGGACCCGACCCCACCTACCTGCCTGAGGAGACCGAGCCCCTCAATCTCCTCACCGACGGCGCCGACCCGGCCGAGGTGGCCGCGAAGTTCCCGACCTTCTCGCTCGCCTGGGCCGAACTCGCCGACGCCGCCTACGCCAAGGGCAACGTCATCGAGTCGTACGCCTACGCCCGCGTCGGCTACCACCGCGGCCTCGACTCGCTGCGCCGGGCCGGCTGGCACGGCCACGGCCCGGTGCCGTGGGAGAAGGATGCCAAATGTAACCCTGTACGGCTAAGCGTCTGACCTGCAACAACGACGCTGAGGCCGCCCAGGGTGGGGCGGAAGAGCGATGGAAGAAGCGACACAGGCCGAGCTGAGCACCGAAGAAGACTGGTTGACCCACTGGGCAGCGAAGATGCCTAAGAGGGGCGCACGATGGCACCTAGACCTAGCCCGCATCGTCACGGGCGCAGAGGTGCCCAGCAAGAACGGAAAGAAGAAGCCCCCTACGGGTTGAGGCTTGCTTCTACGCCAAGCATCAAAGAGCTCCCGTTGCAGGGGGCTCTTTTGCGTCGGCTTGAGTCTGTCCCATCGATGGGACAGACTTTTGATCATGCTGACGACACCGTGTCACCGTGTCGTCTCCCTACTCACCCGATGCGCACTACGCGCGTCGCCTTGAGATCGGACGGCAGGTGCGCGCCCTGCGGGTGGCGCGAGGGATGACACAAGAGCGGCTAGCCGAAGCTGCGGGGCTGCCTCGCAAGACGATCAACCACATTGAAGTTGCTGCGTATGCACCCAACGAGAACGCGCTCTTGTCGATCGCTGACGCGCTCGGTGCTCCCGCGCGGGATCTCTTCCCCTGACTCATGGTTGATGCCTGTAGGCGGGCGCGTGAGCGCCTGAGCGGCCCTTAAGTGACTTGCCGCATGGCTTGAGCAGAGCTTTGACACGCGGCACGCGTGTCAGCGAACATGTCGATACATGTACAAGGTGATCTGACAGGTTGGCAGGCACCTGCATTTTGCAGTTGAGGACTAGTCGTAGCCCTTGCACCCGTTCTACGCTCGGGGTCGATGTTCGGGGGAACGTGTGAGAGAGGTAGGTAGTACCGTGCCCACAAATCCTGTGACCGATGAAGAGATCCGGTCGCTAGTTGAGGGCCCGGGGGCCGGCCTATCACTCCGGCGGCAAGCAGGCATGTTGGACGTGCCAGCGAGCACTCTCATTAATCGCTTGCGCCGGATGCAGGGGAGTAACAGACTCAAGAGTCGGGCCGAGTATGAGAAGTGGCTCCCGGCGCGGGTCAACCCGGCGCACATGACCGCCGAGTGGCACTTGATGCTTAGATGTGCCGCGGATGTGGAAGCAGGCGAAACCGTCCACGCGAAGCGCGCTGCGCGGTTCGGAACGTTCAAAGAGTTGATGCATCACATGATCGTGACGTACGCCTATGACACGGGGTACGGTCTGGCGATACGGGAATCCGACGAAACGGGCTATCTGCGGCGCTAGCGGGACACGCAACTTTAAAGCAGCACCATTGGGAAGCCACAGACATACATGTCTGTGGCTTCTTGCTTGTAGTAGGGCAAAGCGGGCATGCGAGGAAAACTGAGAGGTTTTGTCTAAGTGGGACATTTTGTCTAGCGCTTCGGTGGTTGGCCGAATCGCACAGGTGATTGACGCAAAGTGAACGGACATCTAGCTTGTATGCGGGCGCACCAAACGTCGGGGTATGGGGTCAGACGTATGGGTGCCTGTGCGACCCTTTTGTAGTGACTGTTTTGGATGGTCGGTGAGCTGCGGTCTGGTGCGGAGTGGTCTTGCCTGGCCGGTAGATTGATCTTGTGACCGACGCTCAGCAGCAGCC
>NZ_JBXAWK010000028.1:0-74979 GCF_057291755.1 Kitasatospora sp. UYEF31 | reverse complement strand
CTTCGAGACGGCCGCCCTCATCCACCTCGCCGACTACCAAGAGTGATCAAGGCAGCCGGTGCGACCGGCAAAGGACTTCCGACGCGCTGCACTAGGTCCTGTGCTGGGTCTCCCACCGGGCGGGCTGCCGGGCGAATGAGCACAACGGGTGACGCGCAACGGGAATCCCGGTGCGGCTCACCGGCCGGTCCGTGGGCTGCGGCCCGCGGGCCGGTCGACTGGAAGTCGGGGCATTCTGGTGCGAACTAGGTGATCCGGCGTACGAAAATCTGATCCATCCACGTCCGAAGTGGGGAAATCGCGTACGGATCGGCCCCGCGGAACCCGCGAGGGGCGGGGGAATCTCCGGCTAATCTGGTGCAGCCGAGCCGGCGCGACGCATCAGTTGGTCGGGCCGCCGCGCGGCGACCGTGTCCAGGAGTCAGCTCCTGAACGCGGGAGAGGCACGACGACCGGTGTCAGGCGTCCCCGACACCGGCCGTCGGCAGGGTCGTGACCGGTAGCTGTCCCCTGCGTCCCGGTCACGGCACCGGCGCGAGGTCCCACGACACGCACAGCAGGCATGTCTCATCGCACCGGTGAACCAGTGGTCGCCACGTGTTGTCCTCCGGCGACAGCAGGCACAACGAGCACCGCCGCGCGGAGGTTACGGCCTGCCTCCGGGGCCGCTGCGCCGTGCGCGCGCTCAGGCACGGCCCCGGCACAGCTCAAGCAGCGTCATCGCCACCGTGGTGCCCGGCTTGCCCAGGGCGTCCTTGTAGCGGTTGATGATCTCCATCTCGCGGGCCAGGTTGACCCGTCGGCCGCCCGACGCGATGCGGGTCCGCTGGATCTCCTGGGAGACCGCCATCCGCTCGGAGATCAGCGCGACGATGCTCCGGTCCAGCGAGTCGATCCGGTCACGGTGGGTCGCGATCGCCGACTCGGCGATCTCGACGACGACGGCGGCGGGGTCGGAGGTGGTCGTGCTGGTGGTCGTGCTCATGGTGATCGCCCTTTCGGTGGTGACACACCGGACGCCAGGGCCTTGGGGACGACGGACGCCCCGGACCCTTGGGGGTCCGGGGCGTCTCGTACGAAGTCTGAAGGTGCAGTCAGACCGCAGCGATGGCGCCGGGAACCCCGGTGCCATAGAAAAATCGCCGCGACATGCTGTTCATGCGGGCCAGTATGCCTGGTAGCCGGGCCCGCGGCCAGGACCATCCGCATCGCGGGACTGGCGGGCGGCGCCGCGGACCCCGGTCCGGCCAGTAGAATCCAGGGAACCCCCCGTACAACCGCCGGAAGGCCTCCTGTGACCTCGACCAGTCCGGGCTCCGGGACCGAAACCGTCCTCGTAGTCGACTTCGGTGCCCAGTACGCCCAGCTCATCGCCCGTCGTGTCCGCGAGGCCAGGGTGTACAGCGAGGTTGTCCCGCACACCATGCCGGTGGCGGAGATCCTCGCGAAGAAGCCCGCCGCCATCATCCTGTCCGGCGGCCCCTCCTCGGTGTACGCCGAAGGCGCCCCCACCGTCGGCCGTGAGCTGTTCGAAGCGGGCATCCCGGTCTTCGGCATGTGTTACGGGTTCCAGCTGATGGCCGTCACACTCGGCGGCACCGTGGACGACAACGGCGCGCGTGAGTACGGCCGTACGGCGCTCACCGTTTCCAAACCGGGTTCCACGCTCTTCGAGGGCAGCCCCGACGCGCAGTCGGTGTGGATGTCGCACGGCGACGCGTGCTCGGCCGCGCCCGAGGGCTTCACCGTCACCGCGTCCACCGACGTCGTGCCGGTCGCGGCCTTCGAGAACGACGAGAAGAAGCTGTACGGAGTGCAGTACCACCCGGAGGTCATGCACTCCACGCACGGCCAGCTGATCCTGGAGCACTTCCTCTACCGGGGCGCGGGCCTGACCCCGAGCTGGACCGCGGCCAACGTGCTCGAAGAGCAGGTCGCCCTGATCCGCGCGCAGGTCGGCACCAAGCGCGCCATCTGCGGCCTGTCCGGCGGCGTCGACTCCGCAGTGGCCGCCGCACTCGTACAGCGTGCCATCGGCGACCAGCTGACCTGCGTGTACGTCGACCACGGCCTGATGCGCAAGGGCGAGACCGAGCAGGTCGAGAAGGACTTCGTCGCCGCGACCGGCGTCAACCTGGTCGTCGTCGACGCCGAGGAGCGCTTCCTCAACGCACTGGCCGGGGTCAGCGACCCGGAGACCAAGCGGAAGATCATCGGCCGCGAGTTCATCCGCGTGTTCGAGCAGGCCCAGGCGGACATCATCGCCGAGGGCGGCGAGGACGTCGCGTTCCTCGTCCAGGGCACGCTCTACCCGGACGTCGTCGAGTCCGGCGGCGGCGCGGGCACCGCGAACATCAAGTCGCACCACAACGTCGGCGGCCTCCCCGACGACATCGAGTTCGAGCTCGTCGAGCCGCTGCGTCAGCTGTTCAAGGACGAAGTCCGGATGGTCGGCACGGAGCTCGGCCTGCCCGACGAGATCGTCCAGCGCCAGCCGTTCCCCGGCCCGGGGCTGGGCATCCGGATCGTCGGCGAGGTCACCAAGGCGCGTCTCGACCTGCTCCGCGAGGCCGACGCCATCGCCCGCGAGGAGCTGACCGCGGCCGGTCTCGACCGCGAGATCTGGCAGTGCCCGGTCGTGCTGCTCGCGGACGTCCGCTCCGTCGGCGTCCAGGGCGACGGCCGGACGTACGGTCACCCGATCGTGCTGCGCCCGGTGTCCTCCGAGGACGCGATGACGGCCGACTGGTCGCGTCTTCCGTACGACGTCCTGGCGAAGATCTCCACCCGTATCACCAACGAGGTCGACGAGGTCAACCGCGTGACGCTGGACATCACCAGCAAGCCGCCGGGCACCATCGAGTGGGAGTAGCAGCCCCCGGGAACCCGCGCTGAACACCTGAAGGGCGCCGTCCACAACCTGTGGACGGCGCCCTTCAGGTGTATCCGGCCGGAGTGCCGTCAGCGGCGGCACCCCGGACACGGGATGCTGTCAGCAAGACCAGAACCGTTCCGGGGAGCACTGCGATATGTCAGACGGCCTTACCCAGCCCAGCGTGGCGGCCGGCCCCCGCCCGGCGACGGACCGGGAAGCCTCCGGCCCCGTACGCAGTCCTTCAAAGGACGCGTCGGGGCTGTCGCTGCGAATCCGGCTCTGGGCGGTGCGGTTGTGGCCGCCGCTCGCGGTGTACGCGGCCACCGCGCTCCTGCAGATCCTGGTCCTCGCCTGGATGCTTCCCACCGACGGCTCCACGGTTCGCGACAAGCTGCTGAGCTGGGACGCCGTCTGGTACGTCGACATCGCCGCACACGGTTACCCGCACGGCTTCGAATACGGGGCCGACGGAAACCTGAAGGGCAACACACTCGCCTTCTTCCCGCTGTTCCCCGGGCTCATCAAGGTTGTCCACACCCTGACCGGGCTCGGCTACGGCACGTCGGGACTGCTCGCCGCGCATCTGTGCACCGCTGTCGCACTGTGCCTCGTGTACGTCCTGTTCACCAGGCTCTTCGACCGCCGTACCGGCCTGATCATGGCCGTGCTGGTCGGCGGTGCCCAGCCGATGGCCGTCGTCTTCTCCATGGCGTACAGCGAATCGCTGTTCCTGGCCCTGTCCGCCGGGCTGCTGATCGCGATCCACCGCAAGGCATGGATCATCGCCGGGGTCTGCGCGATGTTCGCCGGACTGACCCGGCCCGCCGCGATCGCGGCCGTCGTCGCGCTGGTCATCGCCGCCGGGCTGGCGATGTGGCGGGACCGCGAGATCACCTGGCGCCCGGCCCTCGCCGCCGTTCTGGCCTGCACCGGGATGCCGCTCTACCTCGCGTGGGTCGCCTGGCGCACCGGCAGCGCCGACGGCTGGTTCCGCATCCAGCAGGCCGGCTGGGGCACCGGCTGGGACGGCGGCGCGGAGATGGCGAGGTTCCTCGTCGACACGTTCCGCAGCGGCGACGGCTGGGTCCCCGTCAGCACCGCCGTGCTGCTCATCGCCGCGATCGTCAGCGTGGCTGTGGCCGCCGGGCAGCGCACCTGGTCGCCGCTGATGGTCTACGGGCTGGTGCTGCTGGCCCTGACATTCGGGCAGAGCAACTACTACCACTCCAAGCTGCGGCTGCTGTCACCAGCGTTGATTATGCTCGTCCCCCTCGCGTTGGCCCTGGCCCGCACCCGCATCCGCACCGCCGCCATGGTGCTGGTCGCGATGACGCTCTTCGGCGCTTGGTACGGGGCGCACATGCTGGTGGTGTGGAAGTACGCGATCTGACAGCGGGCATCTCCTGGCCGAACTCCGCAAATCCCTCGGTCGGAATGCTCTGGGTGACTGAATGGAACGTGGAGTAAACTACGAAGCCAGCGTAGTTTGTTCCGTTCGGAGTTATCTGGAGGTCGCGATGATGTTCACCGGACGGATCCGCGAGCTCGCCATTCTTGAAGACTGGCTCGATCAGGTACGCGGCGGCGGCAGCCACCCCGGCAAGGCGCTTGTGCTCCGGGGTCGGCGGCGGATCGGCAAGACCAGGCTCGTCGAGGAGTTCTGCACCCACAGCGGCGTACCCTTTGTCTTCTTCCAAGCCACCCGGAATGATCCGCCGGTCTCCGCGCAGCGGGACCTCCTGCGGGCGGTGGAGAGCGCAGAGGGCTTCAACAAGGAACACATCGTCGATTCGGCGGGCGGTTGGCTGGACACTCTGCGGACCGTTGCCGCCGCGCTGCCCGGCGACGTCCCGAGCATCCTGGTCCTGGACGAGGTCCCGTGGCTCGTCGAACAGGACCCCATTTTCGACGGAGCTTTGAAGACCGTCTGGGACATGCAGTTGTCCCGCAAGCCCGTCCTGCTCCTGCTCCTGGGTTCGGACGTGTCGATGATGGATCGGCTCACGTCCTACGCGCAGCCCTTCTACGGCCGTGCGGGGGAATACACCGTCGGTCCGCTGAACCCCGCCGATGTGCAGGACCTGTCCGGACTCGGGGCGGCTGAAGCGATCGACGCGTACCTCATCACCGGCGGATTCCCTGAAGTCGCGCTCTCCTGGCGGCACGGGGAGAGCACGGACTCCTACCTCCGACGGCAGTTGAACAATCCTTCGTCGGTTCTCCTGACCACCGGCGAACGTTCCTTGGCGGCCGAGTTCCCCACTCGGCTCAAGGCCGCCCAGGTGCTGGCCGCGATCGGCTCAGGTGAGCGCACCTTCTCGTCGATTGCGGCCGGTAGCGGTTCCTCCGCCGGGAATCCCCTCTCCCACAGCACGCTTGCCCCGATCCTCCATGAACTGATCACGGTCAAACGGATAGTCGCCACGGATGTCCCGCTGTCCACGGAGCCTGGGGACAAGAACAAGCGCTACCGAATCGCCGACACCTACCTGCGGTTCTGGCTCGCTCACCTCGAAGGGGCCACCGCACTGGCGGAACGCGAGAGGTCACATGTGGCCTTGACCCGACTCAAGGCTTCGTGGACGTCTTGGCGTGGCCGCGCTGTGGAACCGCTCATCCGGACGTCGCTTGCCAGGCTTATGCCGGATGCCGGATTCCCCGCGGTCCTCGAAGTCGGTGGCTGGTGGAACCGCCAGAACAATCCCGAGGTCGATCTTGTGGGCGCGGACCGTGACGCCCCGGCCAAGAAAGTGGGATTTGTCGGATCCGTGAAATGGCGGGAATCCGGAGTCTTCGCCGAGTCTGATCTGACGGAGCTGCGGACCAGTGCTCGATACATTCCCGGCGCTGGTCCGGATGTCCCCTTGGTGGCGGTGTCCCGGTGCGGAGTGACTTCCGAAGTGGCCAAGGGACTGGCCAAAGTGTGGACCGCCGAGGACCTGATGAACGCTTGGCGGTAGCAGCTGACTCACTGTCCGTGATAGAGCCGCTCCAAATCGTCGAGGACGACAGCAGAGCGGTTACAGGAGTCGAGTTCTTAGGACTGGACTTCTAAGAACTCGACTCCTACAGGCTTGACTCCTGTGACCGTAGGTTTGAAGGCCTGTCGAGGGTCTGAGTGCCGGGGATATGCACTCGACCGGGTGAAGCTCCCTGGTGGTCAGACGTTCCGCCGGTACTGCCCGCCCACCTCGAAGAACGCCTCCGTGATCTGCTGGAGCGTGCACACCCGGGCCGCGTCCATGAGGACCGCGAAGGCGTTCTCGCCGCTCGCGGCGGCGCGCTTCAGGGCGTCGAGGGCGGCAGCCGCCTCGTCGGTGTGCGCCGCCGCGAACTCCCGTACACGGGACAGCTGGGACACCTTCTCCTGCTCGGTCGCGCGGGCCAGCTCCACCGTCGGGGGAGCCTCCGCGTGCTCCCGGCGGAAGGTGTTCACGCCGACGATCGGCAGCGACCCGTCGTGCTTGCGGTGTTCGTACAGCATCGACTCGTCCTGGATGCGGCCCCGCTGGTAGCCGGTCTCCATCGCGCCCAGCACACCGCCGCGTTCGCTGATCCGGTCGAACTCCAGGAGTACGGCCTTCTCGACCAGTTCGGTCAGTTCCCCGATGATGAACGAACCCTGCAACGGGTTCTCGTTCATCGCCAGGCCCCACTCCCGGTTGATGATCAGTTGGATCGCCAGGGCACGGCGTACGGAGTCCTCGCTGGGAGTGGTCACCGCCTCGTCGAAGGCGTTGGTGTGCAACGAGTTGCAGTTGTCGTAGATGGCGATGAGCGCCTGCAGCGTCGTGCGGATGTCGTTGAAGTCCATCTCCTGCGCGTGCAGGGACCGGCCCGAGGTCTGCACGTGGTACTTCAGTTTCTGCGAGCGGGCCGCCGCGCCGTACTTCTCCTTCATCGCCACCGCCCACACGCGGCGGGCCACCCGGCCCAGGACGCTGTACTCCGGGTCCATGCCGTTGGAGAAGAAGAACGACAGGTTCGGCGCGAAGTCGTCGACCGACATGCCGCGGGCGAGGTAGGCCTCGACGTATGTGAACCCGTTGGCCAGCGTGAACGCCAGCTGGCTGATGGGGTTCGCCCCGGCTTCGGCGATGTGGTAGCCGGAGATGGACACCGAGTAGAAGTTGCGGACCTGGTTCTGCACGAACCACTCCTGGATGTCCGCCATCATCCGCAGGCTGAACTCCGTGGAGAAGATGCAGGTGTTCTGGCCCTGGTCCTCCTTGAGGATGTCGGCCTGCACGGTGCCGCGCACCGTGGCCACGGCGTGCGCGCGGATGTCCGCGGCTTCGGCTGCCGAGGGCTCACGGCCCTTCTCCGTACGGAATTTCCCGATCTGCTGGTCGATCGCGGTGTTGAGGAAGAACGCGAGGATCGTCGGTGCCGGGCCGTTGATCGTCATGGACACCGACGTGGTGGGCGAGCACAGGTCGAAGCCGTCGTAGAGCGCCTTCATGTCCTCGAGCGTGGCCACCGAGACGCCGGAGGTCCCCACCTTGCCGTAGATGTCCGGGCGTTCGTCCGGGTCGCGGCCGTACAGCGTCACCGAGTCGAACGCGGTGGACAGACGCGTCGCCTCGGAGTCGGCGGACAGCAGCTTGAAGCGGCGGTTCGTCCGGAACGGGTCACCCTCCCCGGCGAACATCCGGGCCGGGTCCTCGCCGTCCCGCTTGAACGGGAACACCCCGGCGGTGAACGGGAAGTAGCCCGGCAGGTTCTCGTCGCGCAGGAACTTCAGAAGCTCGCCGTGGTCGGCGTACTTCGGCAGCGAAACCCGGGGGATCCGGTTGCCCGACAGGGATTCCCGGACGAGCTTCGTCCGGAGTTCCTTGTCGCGGATCTTCACAACCTGCTCGTCGCCGGAGTAGGACTCGACGACGGCGGGCCAGCGGTCGAGGAGCTGTTTGCTCTCCGGGGTGACCTTCGTTGAGGCGTCGGACAGCAGTGCTTCCAGCGGCTCATGAGCGTCCGTCAGTTCGGCGCGCACGTCGCTGATGCGTTGGAGTCGCCGTACGGCTTGGACCTGTTCTGCGGTTTTCCCGTGGTAGGACCGGACCGATTCGGCGATCTCCGCCAGGTAGCGGACCCGGGTCGGCGGGATGATCTGCGCCGCCGCAGTGGAGGTCCTGACGGTCACCGGCTCAAGCGTGCCCTCGGTGAACTGCGTTCCCTTGGCGGCTAGTTCGTCGCGCAGGAACTGGTAGAGCGCGGTCACGCCGTCGTCGTTGAACGTGGCGGCGGACGTGCCGAACACCGGCATGTCGTCGACGGTTGAGCCGAACGCCTCACGCTCGCGGATCATCTGCCGGGCGACGTCGCGCCGGGCGTCCTCGGCGCCGCGGCGCTCGAACTTGTTGATGGCGACGGCGTCGGCGTAGCCCAGCATGTCGATCTTTTCGAGTTGGGAAGCGGCGCCGAACTCGGGGGTCATCACGTACAGGGAGACATCGACGTGCTCGGTGACGGCCGCGTCGCCCTGGCCGATGCCGGGGGTCTCCAGGACGACCAGGTCGTAGCCGGCGGCCTTGCAGGCGAGCACCATCTCGTCGATGCGATCGGGGAGTTCGCGTCCGGGCTCGCGTGTCGCGAGGGAGCGGAAGAAGATCCGGTCGCCGTCCAGGGAGTTCATCCGGATGCGGTCGCCGAGCAGCGCGCCGCGCGACTTACGCCGGGTCGGGTCGACGGCGAGTACGGCGACCTTCAGCCGGTCGCCCTGGTCCGTGCGCAGGCGGCGGATCAGCTCGTCGGTCAGCGAGGACTTGCCCGATCCGCCGGTTCCGGTGATGCCGAGCACGGGGACGGCTCTGTCCGTGCTGAGCCGTTCGCGGACGTCGGCGGGCAGGGGGGCCGCTTCGATGCACGTGAGCGTACGGGCAAGTGCCGCGCGGTCGCCCGCGAGCAGGGCGTCGAGGTCGGCAGGACGCTGCGTCAGGTCCTCGTCGCACTCGCGGATCAGCTGGTTGATCATCCCGGCGAGGCCGAGCCGCTGGCCGTCCTCGGGCGAGAAGATGGTCACCCCGGCCGCGGCCAGGCGCTCGATCTCCTCGGGCACGATGACGCCGCCGCCGCCGCCGAAGACCTTCACATGCCCGGCGCCGGCCTCTTTGAGGAGCTGCGCGAGGTATTCGAAGTACTCGACGTGGCCGCCCTGGTAGGAGCTGACCGCGACGCCCTGGACGTCCTCTTCGAGGACGGCGTCCACGACTTCCCGCACCGAGCGGTTGTGGCCCAGGTGGACCACTTCGGCGCCCTGCGACTGGAGGATGCGGCGCATGATGTTGATCGCTGCGTCGTGGCCGTCGAACAGGGCGGCTGAGGTGACGAACCGCACCGGGCGGGCCGGGACGTACAGCGGCGGGGCGTCGGCGGGGAGGACCGGTCGGGTCATGGTGACGGCATCCATCTCGAAGTAGTGATCGTCCCGGCGGCAGCCTCGTGAGCATTTACTAGGACGTCCGACTATTTGATACTGCAACCATGCCTCAACCCGGTGCCGAAGGGAAGTCTTGCGGCCCTGCGCGGGGGGCAACAGGACGTCCCCGCACGGGTGGAACCCGGGACGGCGCCGAAAACCGGCGTGTGCGGTGGCGGTCCCATATGCGGGAATGGCGGGGTTGAGTGCGTGTCGTCCGGCCTGCGGCACTTCGCCCGACGATGTTTGCGGTCAAATGTGCGGTACGTGCGCTTGTAGGGCCCTACGGGTGATCGCGACATATCCCGCTTGCCCGGAAACCTGGTCCGCCATACGGCACAATGTGCGGCTGTACGGGTGAGAGCGGATGGCTTGCAGCCCGCGGTTGAGAAAGGACCGACGTGGCACACGGCGCCGTCGCGCACAAGCCCGACTGTCACTGCGTGATCCGTGAGGAATACCGGGTCGCCCGTGCGGAGTTCGACGGGCTGCGTCGTTCCCTGGCCCGCCGGGAAGGCGTCCCGGCCGCCGTCGCGCACTCCGACGAGGGCGCGCGACAGTGGGTTTCCGACGAACTGCGGGCCCGTGCGGACGAGCTGGCGGCCAAGCGCAGGGCGTCCGGTGGAGCCTGGGGTGAAGTCCTCGGTGCGCGCGCGCTCGGTGTCCTGTGGGCTCTGGTCGTGGTCCTGACTGTCGTCCAGGCGCTGACGGCGGTGGGCGCGGGCTGGACTGTCGCCCGTACGGCCGCACTGGTCTCCGCGGTCGTCCTGGCCCTGGCCCTGAGCGGAGTGGGTTACGCGGCGAAGAGCGGCGGCGGGGTCTTCGCGCCCGTGCGCGGTCTCGACGGCCGGCTGTCCACCTCCAAGGCGGTGGCCGCGCTGTGGGTGGCCGTCCTCGCGTACATCTTCGTCTTCTTCGTCGTCGAACTCGCCGCCGCATCCGGCTCCGACGACCGCGAGCGGCTGACCCACACCCTCGGCGACGTCGCGGTCGACCAGCTCGTGCTGGTCGCCGCGCCGTTCCTGGCCGCGGTCCTGGCCCGGCGGATCACCGGCGACAAGGTCGCCCGGCGGGTGCTGCAGAAACTGCGCACCGACCGCCCCCGGCTGCGCGACCTGATCACTGACGACGCGGGGCGCTCGTCGCTCGTCGACGCGCAGTACGTGCTGGTCAACCTCGTGACCGTCGGCTTTGTCGTGGTGTCACTGGCCCGCGACCCCGACGACCTGCCCGACATCCCGGCCACGCTGGTGGGGCTGGCCCTGGTGTCGGTCGTGACCTACCTCGCCGGGAAGTTCGCCGAGAACGACAAGCCGGTTGTCCTCACCGTGGTGCGGGTACGCACCCGGGGCGACTTCGACGGCGCGGTCCGGCAGGGCGACGACATCGAGATCCGCGGCACCTGTCTGGCCGCCGGCGGATCCCAGGAGCCCGACCTCCTCGCGAAGGTGGTCGTGAAGTTCGGCGCGGTGCACGTGTACGCGCCGCTGGTGCCAACCGAGACCGGGTTCGACAACCCGTCGGACGGGCGGGTCATCGTGACGGTCCCGGCCGACGTCGAAGCGGGCCGGGTCGAACTGTGTGTGGTGTCCGCCTCGGGCATCGAATCGCAGCCGTACGAAATAGCCGTTTCAGACTGACGCGACCGACGCGTCACGTCATCACTTGCCAGGGGGACAAGAAATGACAAGGGAACTCTTCACCCGATGGGCCGCGCGGTTCGCCGCGCTGGCGATGCTCGTGGGCGGCGGGCTGATCCTCGCCCCGGGCACCGCACACGCCGGTGCCGCGTACAACGGCGCCTGCGGGTCCGGCTACAAGGTCATCAGGTCGCTGTCCTACTTCAACGTCCCGGCCACCACGTACCTGACGTACAACAGCGGCAACGGACGGAACTGCGTGGTGACCGTCCGGGCCGGGGGCGGGCCCAGCACGTCCATGTACGCCCAGGTATGGAACTCGAACACCGGCGCGACCTCGCGGGACATCGGTTGGTACAGCTCCTACGCCGGCCCGGTCTACGTCTACGCCCAGGGCAGCTGCGTGAACTACGCGGGCGCGGTGGGTGAAGCCACCCGCGAGGAGAACAACGTGGCCTGCGGGTGACCGTCGGGTGAACACGAACGGTGAACGCTGAAGGTCAGCGCGGAAAGTGAACGCTGAAGGCGAATGCTGGAAGGGCCGGTGGGAGAGTCTCCCCACCGGCCCCTCCGGCGACATGTACTTCAGTCCCGCAGCGCCCGCCGCCGGAACGGCAGCAGTGCCCACACCGCGCCCGCCAGGCTCGCCAGGCCGATCCCCGTGGCAGCGAGGGCGACCATCGGGCCGGGCCGCAGGTCGACGCCGCCGGAGGCGTCCACGATGTAGAGCACGGCCACGGCGGTGAACATCAAGCCGGCGATGAGCGCCATCGGGTCGAAGTTGCGGACGAACGTCCGGCCCAGGCTGTTTTTGTCCCCGGTCTCGCCGGCCCGGCCAGTCCCACCGGTCTCACCAGACTCGTCACGCGCCATCACGAAGCACCTCCACCTCTCCGGCGCCGACCCGCAGGTCGACCACGATCGTGCCGCGCGACGGCTGCCGCAGCGGTTCCAACACGGTGCTCCGGTCCGTCGAGATCCCGCTGTCCCGGCCGTCGGGCAGCTTGAGGTCTCCGTACTGCGCGTGGCCGGAGAACTCCACCCGCACGTCGGCGGGCAGCCACAGCTGGATCCGGCCCGCGGCCACACTCGCCACCACCCGCACCGGCTGCTGTCCGTCCACCGGCAGTGCGCGCAGGTCCAGTTTCATCTCGCCGCCGATCATCCGGATCGGCTTCTCGACCGCGGCCAGCGTCGTCGGCCGGATTTCCCGCTGCCCCGACGGCCCTTCGAACGGCACGTTCAGCGAACTCACCGCGATCAACGCGGCGGTCAGCGCGGTCGCCGGCAGGATCAGGAACCGGGCCCGGCCGAGCAGCGAACCGGCGATCAGCCCCAGGCCGAGCACGCCGAGGACCGCTGCGGCCCCCACCTGCCAGCCGATGTCCGCGAGGTCAAGGGCGTCCACCGCCCACAGCGCACCGCCGACCACCACGGCGAGGGACAGCACCGCCGCCGTCAGATAGCGGTGCGGGCGCTCCGGGGCCGGCTTCGTGGCGGACTGCCACGCCTTGTCGTACGCCCGCTCGTACTGGGTGTAGTCGTAGGCGGTCTCGTACGTCTTCTCAAAACCGGCCCGGCCAGGCTCAGCCGGTTCCCCGGCGGCCGTGGGCGCCGCGGGGGCGTCGGTCGCCGACCAGGGCTGCCAGGCACCGCTCCCCGCCGTCCCCGGGGCACGCCACCACGACGTGTCCGGGCTCGTCGGGTCGGCCGGGTCCACCGTCGGCGCACTGGTGCGCACCATGACCGCAGGGCCCTTGCGTCGGTTGTCCGACCACGCCAGGAACAGCACCACGCCGGCGACGGCGAGCAGCGGGAAGGAGTGGCCGAATCCGCCGTCCATGTACGAGAAGAACACGATGCCCCCGATAACCGTCGTCACCACGGCCACCGCCGTGCCTGAGTCGATCCGGCCGCTGCCCACCCGCCGCAGGAGCGGCTCGTCGCCCTCCTCCGGGATGAGCAGCCAGCCCAGCCCGTACAGCAGCACACCCATGCCGCCGAAGACCGCCAGCACCGCGAGCACGACGCGGAACACCACCGGGTCGACGTTGAAGTGCCGGCCGAGGCCGCCGCACAGACCGGCGACCCGCCGGTCGGTACGACTGCGCCGGATGGGTTCGGCCGCTGCCGGCCGGTCCCCCGGCCGCTGCTGCGGGGCTGTGCTGTCGCTGTTCATGGCTCCATCCTGCGGAAATACACGGACGCTGCCTATCGGGCAACGCCCCGGTCTCACCCCGAGTCGACCCTGAGAGGAAGTCAGGGGACCTCCCCGATGTGGACAGGCCCGCTGACGTGTGACGATCGTCAACGTGACCAGTCCTGTCGTTGTCGCCGCCGAGCCCGTGTGCTCCCCACCGACGCTTTACCGCAGCCCTTCCCAGCGCATGCTGGGCGGCGTGGCCCGCGGGCTCGGCGCGCACCTGGGGGTGGAGACGCAACTATTGCGCATCGCCTTTGTGGTGATGACGCTGGCTGACGGCCTCGGACTGGTCATGTACGCCGTGTTCTGGGTGTTCGTGCCGATGGGGAAAGCACTTCCGCAGTCCGCGTGCGCACCGGGCCGGGAACGGCACCGGGCACTGGCGGTTCTCGCCATGCTCATCGGCGCCGCGATGCTCATCCAGTGGAGCGGTGGCGGTACACCGTCCGATCCGCAGAACTGGGTGTGGCCGCTGATCATCGCGGGCGCCGGAGTGGCACTGCTGTGGCGGCAGGCCGATGACACCCAGCGCAATCGCTGGCTGGGCATCAGTTCCCGCAGCCGCAAAGCCGGTTACGCCCGCGGCGCGCTCGGCGGGGCCCTGGTCGCGGTCGGCCTGGGCATCTTCACCACGTACAGCGGCAAGGGCCTGGGCGACTCGTTCGCGGTGCTGCGCGGGGCGTTGCTGACCCTCGTCGGCCTGCTCCTCATCTTCGGCCCTTACCTCCTGCGGCTCACCCGCGACCTCGGCGCCGAGCGGCGGGCCCGAATCCGGGCCCAGGAGCGTGCCGAAGTCGCCGCGCACGTCCACGATTCCGTCCTGCACACGCTCACCCTGATCCAGCGCAAGGTGGACGACCCCCGGGAGGTCGCCAAGCTGGCCCGCGCGCAGGAGCGGGAGTTGCGGATGTGGCTCTACCGGCCGCAGGAGTCCCAGCCCGACCTGACGTTCGCCGTCGCGGTCCGCGCGGAGGCGGCCGAGGTGGAGGACATGCACGGGGTGTCCATCGACGTGGTGTGCGTCGGCGACTGCCCGCTGGCCGAGAACCTGACCGCGCTGGTGGCCGCCACCCGCGAAGCACTGGTCAACGCCGCGAAGTACGCGGGGGAGACCCCGATCTCGGTGTTCGCCGAGGTCACCGACGACCGGGTCGAACTCTTCGTCCGCGACCAGGGGCCCGGATTCGACCTGGAAGCCGTGCCCGAGGACCGGCTCGGTGTGCGAGAGTCCGTACTGGGGCGGATGCGCCGCAACGGGGGTAGGGCGACCATCCACACAGCCCCCGGCGAAGGCACTGAGATCGAATTCGAAATGGACAGAGGTAAGTCATGAGCGACCAGATCAGGGTGGTCCTCGTCGACGACCACCGGATGTTCCGGACCGGTGTGCGCGCTGAGATCGGCGCGGCCGTGGAGATCGTCGGCGAAGCCGATGACACGCAGTCAGGGATCGCCGTCGTCCGCGAGACCATGCCCGACGTGGTGCTGCTCGACGTCCACCTCCCCGGCGGTGGCGGCATCGAAGTGCTCAAGCAGTGCGCCGACCTCAAGGACCGGGTGAAGTTCCTCGCCCTGTCGGTCTCCGACGCCGGTGAGGACGTCATCGGGGTCATCCGCGGGGGAGCCCGCGGCTACGTCACCAAGTCCATCACCGGCGACGAACTCATCGCCGCCATCGGCCGCATCGCCGAGGACGACGTGGTGTTCTCACCGCGCCTGGCCGGCTTTGTGCTCGACGCTTTCGCCGCGACCGACGTCCCCGCCGTGGACGAGCACCTGGACCGCCTCACCCAGCGCGAGCGCGAAGTCCTGAAGCTCATCGCCCGCGGCTACGCCTACAAGGAGATCGCCCGACGCCTCGTCATCTCCGTGAAGACGGTCGAGACGCACGTGTCCGCGGTGCTGCGCAAGCTCCAGCTGTCGAACCGCCATGAACTGACCCGGTGGGCCACGGACCGCCGTCTGGTCTGAGGCTTGAGCGGGCAGAAGAAAGCAGTCAAAAAATAAGAACGGTGTACGGGTGACCCCCACGCGCGGGGTCACCCGTACACCGTTCTTATTTTTTTTGGACCCTGCGGTCGTCAGGCGACCCGACGCGCGCCGTACCAGGCCATGTTCGACATCTTCTCCTTGCGGACCACGGCACCCGGCTTCGGGGCGTGGACGACCATGCCGCCACCGATGTACATGCCGACGTGGCTGACGTTCGTGAAGAACACCAGGTCACCGGGCTGCAGCTGGTCCTTGCTGACCGCGCGGCCCACCTTGATCTGGTCGTAGGTCACCCGCGGCAGGGAGATGTTGGCCTGCTTGTACGCCCACTGCATCAGACCCGAGCAGTCGTACGAGTTCGGCCCCGTGCCACTGGAGTAGTACGGCTTGCCCTGCTGCGACAGTGCGGCGTTGAGCGCCGTGGCGGCCTTGGCACCCGGGGGGACGTCGACAGGCGGGGGCTCTTCCTTCTCGGCGGCGCCCTTGTCGATCTCCCCGCGGTCGTTGCCCCGCGAGCTGCGGTCCGCTTCGGCTGCCGCCGCGTGGTCGTTCTCGTCGTTGATCTTCTTCTGCTGCGCCGCGGTGAGCGTGTTGAGCAGCTTCTGCGCCTCGGCGAGCTTGGTCTGCACGATCGCGCGGCGGGTGGTGAGGTCCTTGCGCAGCGACTCGAGCTCGGTCAGCTGGCGGGACGCTTCGACCTTGTCCTGCTGGAGCATCCGGGACTGGGCGGCGATCTGGCGCAGCTTGTCGGCCTGCTGGCCGTCGAGCTGGTCCATCATCTGTGCCTTGGCCAGGAAGCCCTGCGGGTCCTGGCTCATCGCCAGCTGGAGCCCGGTGGGCATGCCACCGCCGCGGTACTGGGCGGCGGCGACCTGGCCGATCTGGTCACGCAGGTCGTTCATCGCCGACTGCTTCTCAGCGACCCGGTTCTGCGTCTGGTTGGCAGTCTCCTGGAGCTTGCCGACCTTTTCCTCAAAGCCGTTGGCCTCTTCGCCGATCGTCACGACGTCGTGGTTCAGCTGGTCGACCTGTGCTTTGACCTGCTCGAAACTTGCGACCGGAGCGGCGTTGGCGCTGCCGGCAAACGCGATCACACCGGACATCGTCGCGGCTGCGGTCACCACGGTGGCCGCGCTGCGGACCATGGTCCGCGGCTTCGGCTTTCGGTGTTGTGCTGCTCGTCGTTGGGACGCCACTGGTGTTCCTCCCTCGGCCGCCCGGGGGTGGACGGCATCCTGCGATCACCTGGCCGAGAACCCTAGTCACAGATGGATCACAGCAGCCCAGTTCTAGCAGACATTGCCAGATTTTTACTTCGGGCAGCGTTTCCTTGTCCGGAATGCATGGGTTTGGTTTGTGTGATTTCCGTGACATCAGTGAGCGGAGGGGCTCTTGAGGCCCTTGGGACTTCCCGGGCTAAGCGACCCGGCGGGCACTGTAGAACGGCATGTAGTCGAGCTTGATCGTGGTCACCGACTTGCCGGGCCGCGGCGCGTGGACGATCATGCCGTCGCCGACGTACATGCCGACGTGGCTGATGTCGCTGTAGAAGAACACGAGGTCGCCCGGCTGGAGCTGCGACTTGGGCACCGAACGGCCGACCTTGACCTGGTCCCAGGTCGTCCGCGGCAGGCTGATGTTGGCCTTGTTGTACGCCCACTGCATAAGGCCCGAGCAGTCGAAGGAGCCGGGCCCGGTGGCGCCCAGGACGTACGGCTTGCCCTGCTGGCCCATGGCCGCGGTCACCGCCGCCCCGGCCTTGCCGCCCGCGGCGGGGACGGTCGGCTCGTCCTTCGGGGCTTCCTTCTTCGGATCCGCGGTCGGCTTGGGATCCGGACGCTCGTTGCCCCGTGAGCCGCGGTCGTCCGCACGTGTGTCTTCGTGGTCGTTGGAGTCGAGGACAGCCTGCTGCTGGGCCGCGGTGAGCGTGTTGAGCAGCTTCTGCGCGTCGTTGAGCTTGGTCTGCACGGCCGTCTTACGGTCGTTCAGGTCCTTGCGCATCGTCTCAAGCTCGGTCAGCTGGCGGGTCGACTCGGCCTTGTCCTGCTGGAGCATCCGCGTCTGGGCGGCGATCTGGCGCAGCTTGTCGGCCTGCTGGCCGTCGAGTTGGTCCATCATCTGCGCCTTGGCCAGGAAACCCTGCGGGTCCTGGCTCATCGCCAGTTGGAGCCCGGAGGGGAGGCCGCCACCGCGGTACTGGGCGGCGGCGACCTGGCCGATCTGGTCGCGCAGGTCGTTCATCGCCGACTGCTTCTCGGACACGCGGGTCTGGGTCTGGCTGGACGTCCGCTGGAGCGTGTCCACCTTCTCCTGGACGCCGTTGGCCTCGTCGCCGGCCTTGAGGGCCTCGTGCGTGAGCTGGTTGACCTGCGCCTTGACCTGGTCGAAGGTCGGGGCCGGAGCGGCGTGTGCGCTGCCGCCGAAGGCGATCACGCCGGTCATGGTGGCCGCTGCGGTCACCACCGTCGCGGCTCCGCGGACCACGGTGCGGGGCTTCGGCTTGCGGTGCTGGCCTACTCGTCGTTGGGACGCCACTGCTGTTCCTTCCTCGGCCGCCTACCGGGTTAGCTGTCGGGTTCGGGCGGAAGAAGGCGCCCTACGGTCACCGGTGGGGGCCGGTGGCCGATTCACCCCAAGGAACGTCGTGCCGGTCCGTACGCCCCGGGCCGTGTTCGAACGGTCGGGCCGAGCGGACCCGCGGTGGGTCCCCGGCTCCGGCTCGGACCTGTGCACCGGACTGCGTCGCAGCACCTGCGCCGACTGCTTCATCGGCTGGGCTGCGACCGGTGGGTCGTGCGCCGGACTCAGCGGTGGTGACCGCGCCGACCGGGTGGACGGCGTTCTGCGATCACCTGGCCGAGAACAATAGTCACGGATGGATCACGGTCGACCCCGTTGTGAGATTCATTGCTGTTTTTTTACTATCGAATGCGTTTCCTTGCCCGGATTGAACTGGTTTGGCTGGTGTGATTCCTGTTACATCTGAGCCCTTAGAGCAACCTGGGGCTGCCGCGACGCACGTCACGTCCCGCCCGGAAGAGAATCGGCTCTTCGGCACGGACAGCCCTCCCCGGGCTCATAGACTCGTGGACGATGAGCAGCCTCTTCGATGACGCGACCGACCTGTCCCTGCCTGTGCGCGCGGCGGACGACATCCCCCTGCCCCCGGAGCCCGACGAGCCCGAGGACCTGTTCGGCGGCGCGTTCACGCCACCGTCGAACCCGGCCGAGTCGTACTACCGCAACGGCGCCCCCAAGCCGGTCGCCGACGCCGCACAACTGCTCGACGGGCTCAACCCGCAGCAGAAGGCAGCCGTCGTCCACGAGGGCACACCCCTGCTCCTGGTCGCCGGAGCCGGCTCCGGCAAGACGCGGGTGCTCACCCACCGCATCGCCTACCTGCTCGCCGCCCGCGGCGCGCATCCCGGCGAGATCCTCGCGATCACCTTCACCAACAAGGCCGCAGCCGAAATGCGCGAGCGCGTCGAGGCCCTCATCGGTCCGCGCGCCAAGGCGATGTGGGTGTCGACCTTCCACTCCGCGTGCGTGCGGATCCTGCGCCAGCAGTACAAAAAGCTGGGCATGACGTCGTCGTTCTCCATCTACGACTCGTCGGACTCGCAGCGGCTCATGGCGATGGTCTGCCGGGAACTCGACCTGGACCCCAAGCTCTACCCGCCGCGCAAGTTCAACGCGCAGGTCTCCAACCTCAAGAACGAGCTCATCGACGAGGAGACCTACTCCAGCCAGGCGGCCAACGAGACCGACCGGCTGCTCGCCCAGGCGTACACGATGTACCAGCAGCGACTGCGCCAGGCGCACGCGCTGGACTTCGACGACATCATCATGACCACCGTGCACCTGCTGCAGGCGTTCCCCGAGGTCGCCGAGTTCTACCGCCGCCGCTTCCGGCACGTGATGGTCGACGAGTACCAGGACACCAACCACGCCCAGTACATCCTGGTGCGCGAACTCGTCGGCGGCGCGGCCGGCAGCGCGCCGAAGAAGACCGTCGACGGTGACTACGTCAACCCCAACGCCGCCGCGCTCGCCGACATCCCCGCAGCCGAACTGTGCGTGGTCGGCGACGCGGACCAGTCCATCTACGCGTTCCGCGGCGCGACGATCCGCAACATCGTCGACTTCGAGCTCGACTACCCGAGCGCCGTCACGATCCTGCTCGAACAGAACTACCGCTCGACGCAGACGATCCTGGCCGCCGCCAACGCCGTCATCGAACGCAACACCAACCGCCGGGCCAAGAACCTGTGGACCCAGGCCGGCGACGGGGCGCTCATCACCGGCTACCTCGCCGACGACGAGCACGGCGAGGCGCAGTTCGTCGCCGACGAGGTCGACAAGCTCACCGACGACGGCAAGTGCAAGCCCGGTGACGTGGCGATCTTCTACCGGACGAACGCCCAGTCCCGCGTCTTCGAAGAAGTCTTCATCCGTACGGGACTCCCGTACAAGGTCGTCGGCGGTGTGCGCTTCTATGAGCGCAAGGAAGTCCGCGACATCCTGTGCTACCTGCGGCTGCTGGCGAACCCGGCCGACGTGGTGTCGCTGCGCCGGATCCTCAACGTGCCCAAGCGCGGCATCGGCGACCGGGCCGAGGCGTGCGTCGACGCGCTGGCCGCCCGGGACCGCATCTCCTTCGCCGACGCGCTGCGGCGCGCGGAGGACGCCCCCGGCCTGGCCAAACGGTCGGCGAACGCGGTCAAGGGTTTCGTGACGCTCATGGACGACCTGCGCACGGTCGTGGACGGCGGCGCGGGCCCCGCCGTGGTCCTGGAGGCGGTCCTCGAACAGACTGGCTACCTGGCCGAGTTGCAGCACTCCACCGACCCGCAGGACGAGACGCGGGTCGAGAACCTTCAGGAACTCGCCGCAGTGGCCCTGGAGTTCGAGCAGGCCAACCCGGAGGGCACACTCGGCGACTTCCTGGAGCGGGTCGCGCTGGTCGCCGACTCCGACCAGATCCCGGAGGACGGCACGGGCGTGGTCACGCTGATGACCCTGCACACCGCCAAGGGCCTGGAGTTCCCGGTGGTGTTCCTGACCGGCATGGAGGACGGCGTCTTCCCGCACATGCGCTCGCTCGGCAACACCAAGGAGCTTGAGGAGGAGCGCCGGCTCGCGTACGTCGGCATCACCCGGGCCCGGGAGCGGCTGTACATGACGCGGGCTCAGGTCCGCAGCTCGTGGGGAGCACCCGCCTACAACCCGCAGTCGCGGTTCCTGGAGGAGCTGCCGCCCGCTTTGATCGAGTGGCACGGCCTGAAGAAGGCCGCGGTGCCCCCGGCCCCGCGCGGCGGCAACCCCCGCTCCGGCAAGCTGACTTCGGGCTTCGGCGGCAAGCGGGCCGTGGAGCGCGAGGTCCTCGCGCTGAGCGTGGGGGACAAGGTCACGCACGACAAGTTCGGCATGGGCACGGTCCTGGAGACCGGCGGCGCGGCGGACAAGGCCGAGGCGACGATCGACTTCGGTACGGAGGGCAAGAAGCGGCTGCTCCTGCGGTACGCGCCGGTGGAGAAGCTGTAGTCGGCTACTGGCCGACAACGGAACGGCGGAGGCCGGGCATCCCCGGGTGGGGGTGTCCGGCCTCGGGTTTTGTGGCGCAAAAGATAGTAGTCAGATCGGTCTGTAGTTGTTCTGGTCATCGACGTGCTGGTCGGCGACGGCATCCAGGTCGGACCGGAGGGCGTCGGGATCGACGTCGGGTGCGCTTTTCCGTCGCCCGACCTTGCGGATCCGTCGCGCTCCAGGGCCCGACTGAGTCCGGCCCTCAGTCGTTGAAGCTGATCAGCCCGTCGGGTTGAGCCCGCGCTCCTTGAGCCACGGCAGTGGGTCTATCGGGCTGCCGCCGTCGGGGCGCACCTCAAGGTGGAGGTGCGGGCCGGTGCTGTTGCCCGAGTTGCCGGAGTAGGCGACGGTGTCGCCGGCCTTCACCGGACCTGAGCGGACCTTGTAACGACTCAGGTGGCAGTACCAGGACTCGGTGCCGTCCTTGGCCTTGATGATCGTCATGTTGCCGTACGCGCTGTTGTATTCCGTACGGACGACACCGTCCATCATGGCCCGCACGGGAGTTCCGTAATCGACCGGGAAGTCGATGCCGGTGTGATTGTGCGACCACCTGTCGCCGCCCTGGCCGAACACCGCGCTCAGCCCCGGCTGGGTGACCGGCAGGACGTACTTGGGGCGCAGGGCCTCGCGGCGCTTGCGCTCCTCGTCCTGCTGGCGCTGGACCTCCTCCTGGCGTTCGATCAGGGAGATCCGGGTCTGGGTGCGACTGGCCCGGTCGGCGAAGTCCTCGGCGCCGTCGCGCAGGTCCGTCAGCTGCTGGTCGAGCGGCGAGACCAGGGGCAGCTCGCGGCCGTCGGCCACCGTCACGCTGCCGGTGTCGGTGTCACCGGAGTCCACGGCCTGCATCCCGCCGACTGCGGCGCAGGCCATGGCGGCCACGCCCATGACCGCCATCGGCGTTCCGGTGGCCCGGGCGATGGACCGCGGCTTGCCCGCCTTCGGGTCCTTGCCGGTCCGTGGTGCGCTGCAGGGCTGCTCGGCCTTGTCCTTGCGACTCTTGCGCCCGCCCCGGTCCTGCGCGGGGATCGTGTCGGCTTCGAACCCTGTCCCGGGTGCTTCGCCGATCCCACTGACGACCGCGTTGTCAGTGGGATCTGGGAAGCTCCCGTCATGCCTCGGGGCGGACAGTTCGCCGTACAGCTCCGCGTCCGCGCGGTTGCCGTTCCACGGATCGTCCGTCAGGGGCCACTCGGTCGCGTTGTTGTAGGGAGCCTGCGGTTGGTCCCACGGCTGATCCCACGTCTGCTCCGGGGCCACCTCCTGCACGGCGGTGGCGTAGCCGGTGCCGTAGGACGTGTCGTAGGCGTTGTTGTGGGAGGCGTAGGAGTCGTGCAGGGCGTCCGGCGCGGGCACTGCCTGGGGGTAGTAGCCCGTCTCCTGAACACCGCCGTACGCGGTGGCGGGCCACTGGGTCCCGGAGGCGTAGGAGTCGGGGTAGGCACCGGTGTTGTAACCACCGGTCTGCGCGTAGCCGTGTTCGGTGGTGGGGGTGTCGTAGCCGCCGCCGTACTGCGCCGCGTACGTCCCGGTGTCCTGTGCGCCGCTGAACGCGGGGGCCCGGTAGGTCCCGGCTCCGTAGGCGTCGTACGCGCCGTAGTTGTCGTCGGTGGCCGTGGGCCACGCGCCCGAGGTGTCCACTGCGGTCGGGTGGCCGCCGGTCCCTTCGGTGCCCGTGGCGTACATCCCGCCGTAGGCCGGGTAGCCACCCGACCCGTCGTCAGCAGGGCCGTAGCCGCCAGCCTGGTAGGCACCTGCCTGGTAGCCGCCTGCCTGGTAGGCGCCTGAATACGCACCGGTAGCGTCCATGCCCGCGGGCACGTGTCCGTACGGGTCGCCGTTCGGATACCGGACGTCTGTCACTCCAGGCCGCCTTCTCTCGGAATGACACCTTGATACAAGCCAGGTGCAATAAGTCCGGGACTGTATCCGGCCGAAGCACCTCCCGACAATCCGTCGTGTAGGTGACGTATGTCCAGATGCGACCCTATGCCGCGAGCGTGGCAACGGTCACAGCGGGCGGCGGCGGGGCCAGGAGAAGGCAGATCGCGGCGACCACCGGGGCACACGCGGGCAGGGTCAGATGGCCCGCGCCGGGGACCAGTAGGCTGGTGGCGTCCAGGTCGGGATGGTCGACCGCACCCGAGGAGCGCGGAATGATCAGCGGGTCGAGGTCGCCCCAGAACGCGTAGAAACGGGTCGCGCAGCCGGGCGCCGGTTCGGCCAGTTCGGCGATGACCGCACTGTCCGGGCACATCTGCCGGACAAGCGGATGCGGGCGCAGCAGATAGGCCGTCAGGGTGCCGTGGTGTGGAGTTCCCAGAGTGACCACCGTACGGACGCGGTGCCGCGTATCGATGCGCTGGGCGTGGTAGCGGGCGATCAGGCCGCCCAGGCTGTGGCCGACCACATGGACGGCCGGCGCTCCGGTGCGTTCGCACACACGCTCTATGTGGACGCCGAGCAGTTCGGCCTTGGCCCGGATGTCGCCGCCGACCGGGTTGTGGTTGACCGCGTGGACGTCGGTGAAGCCTGCCTTCCGGAGCCGGCGGCGCAACTGGGAGAAGATCGACCGGTTGTCGGCCAGCCCGTGCACCAGGACGACCGGAAGGTGGCCGGGGCCGGGAGTGCCGTCGTCTTCCCGGTCTTCAACCGGCGCGGCCGTCTCCGGAAGTACGAGCCGCAGCACGTCGGCGGCCAGCGGCAGGGTGTAGAGCTGTGCGGGGACCAGCGGCTCCAGGCGGCGGCGGGTGGCGTGGGACAGCAGCGGTCCAGGGCGGGGCAGGTACGGCAGGCCTGGGAGGAGACCGGGCGGGCACAGCCCTGTCGGGTAGAGGGCCAGGTGCCCGACGATCCAGGCGAGTTCCCGCAGGGTGCCGCGCAGCCGGTCGGATCCCGGCCACAGGGAGAGCAGGATGTCGTCGGGGAAGGGTGGATGGTGTGGCGCTTCCCGGACCGGTTCGTGCGGGGTGATTGATGCGTTCGGGGTGTTCTGGTCGCTGGGGGTGTCCGGGGCGTTCCGGGTGTTCGGGGCGTTCCGGGTGTTCGGCGCGTCTGACGATTCCGGCGCGGTCGCAGCCAAAGCCGACCTCCTGTCGGTGAAACAGGACAGGAGCCCCGTCGTGAAAACCGAGAGGGTGTCGCAGCCCGTATACCGCCCGGTATCCCCGGCGCAAACCGGTGCGAAACAGTCCGTTAACGTTGCTGTCGCATGTGGGCGACGTGTGGTGATGGAGTGTCAGGAATTGGCTCAGGAGGGACTTTTGGTGCTCCTGGCCCGTTGTCGGTGTCACCCCGTAGCGTGACCGCCATGGTGGAACGCTGGACCGCGGAAAGGGTGCTGGAACTCGCCCCTGACGACGCGTCACGAAAGGCTGGGGCAAAACTCGCCGCACCACGCCCGTGGGAGGGGACGGGCCGCACTGAAGATGCCCTGTGGGGCGCCTGTAAGGGCAGCGGGCAGACGCCGTACCGGGTGGTCGTCGACCTGACCGGACCGGCGTACTCATGTACCTGCCCGAGCCGGAAGTTCCCCTGCAAGCACGCCCTCGGGCTGCTGCTCAGGTGGGTCGAAAGCACAGCGGTCGAAAGCACAGCGGCCGACAGCACAGCGGCCGACAGCGCGGCGACCGCGGGGGAGCCCCCCGGCTGGGCCGGCGAATGGCTCGCCGGACGCACCGGGAAGAAGCAGGCCGTCCCCGCCGTGCGCACCGTCGCGCCCCGAACCGCGCGGCAGCGTGCCGCCCGGGTGGCCGGTGGTGTGGCGGAGTTGCAGCGCTGGCTGGCCGACCAGGTCCGGCAGGGCGTCGCCGGCGCCGACCAGGAGGGCTACGACGTCGGGGAGCGCATCGCCGCCCGCATGGTCGACGCGCAGGCCCCCGGCCTCGCGGGGAAGCTGCGGGAGGCCGCCGGGCGGCCGGGGTCCGGGGCCGGCTGGCACGGTCTGCTCCTGGAGGACTACGCCGAACTGTGGCTCCTGGCCCGCTCGTACGACCGTATCGAAGCACTCCCCGACCCGCTGGCCGCCGGACTGCGGACCCGGATCGGCTGGACCGTCGACACCGCCGAAGTGCTCCGCGACGGGACCCCGGTCCGGGACCGCTGGCACGTCCTGGGCAGTCAGGACCGCAGCACCGACAAGGTCACCACCCGGCGGGTCTGGCTGCGCGGCGAGCGCACCGGCCGGCCGGCCACGCTCATCGCGTACGGCACTCCAGGACAGGCCCCGGCGCTGAGCCTGCCGGTCGGCGGACGCCTCGACGCCGACCTCGTCTACGCCCCGGCGGCGGTGCCGTTGCGCGCGGTCCTGGGTGAGAAGCACAGTGCTCCGGAGCCCGCTCCCGAACCTGCCGGCACCGGAACTGAGGAGGCCCTCGGCCGGTACGCGACGGCGCTGCGCGACGAGCCCTGGCTGGACGCCTGGCCCGTCGTGTTGGCCGACACCGTCGCGGTCCCCGGAAGCTTCGGCTGGCGGGTGGTCGACGCGGCGGGCTGCTGGCTGCCGGTGGACCGGTCCCGTACGGACGAACAAGCACTGTGGCGGCTCGCCGCCCTCGGCGGCGGGCAGGGGCTGACGGTGTTCGGCGAAGTAGGCGCGCGAGGTCTCTCTCCGGTGACCGCATGGCACGACGGACAGGTGGCCTCCCTGTGAACAGCGACTGGGACGAACTGGTTTCCACCGCACTGGTCGGCACCGGGCGGCGCACCGTCCGCGCTCCCTCCGGCACCCCACTGGCCGAACTCGCCGCCCGGCTCCCGCGAGGAGCCGACGGTGGGGCGGCCCGGCTCCTCGACCTGGCCGCGCTGACCGTCGTGCACCGCCGTGCGGGGCTGCGGCCCGGACGTTCCGCCGAGCGCACGCCAGTCTGCGCCGGGGACCCGCGCCCGCTGCCGCCCGCCCGCGCTGCGGTACGGCTGCGGGTCCTGCTCGGCTCCGCTGACGACACCGTGCTCCTGGCCCGCTGGCTCGCCGAAGCGCGGGCCCGCGGCCTGCGCGCGCCCGCGGCCGAACTCCCGGCCCTGCTCGATGCGGCAAAGGCGCACACTGAACTCCGTACAGACGTGGCTGACTTGGCCGGACCACGTGGACGCTGGCTGGCGCGGCTCGCCGAACCCGTGCACCGGCAGTGGGTCTGGCTCACGACAGTCGAGGCTCCGTGCGAGGGGCAGTCGGAGGAGGCGTGGTCCCACGGTCTGCCCGGTGAGCGGCTGGCCTACCTGAAGCGGATCCGCACCGAAAACGCTTCTCAGGCACGTGAGTTGCTCGAAGAGTCGTGGCATGTCGAAGCCGCCGACGACCGGGCCAGGCTGCTCGCCGTGCTGCGCACCGGGCTTGACCGTGCGGACGAGGAATTCCTCGAACAAGCCCTGGAGGACCGGGCTGTGGCGGTCAGGTCGGTGGCCGCCGGGCTGCTCGCCGTGCTTCCCGGGTCGGCGTACGGCGCGCGCATGGCGGCCCGGGCCCGCGTCTGCCTGCGGCCGTCCGGCCGTACGTCAGTCGTCGTGGACCCGCCGCAGGAGTGCGACGCCGCGATGCTCCGCGACGGCATCACCGTCAAATCGCCCACCGGGCGTGACGCGGAAGCCTGGTGGCTCGGCGAGATCATCGCGTCAACACCGCCGTCCCTGTGGACGGAGATCTTCGGCGAGCAGCCCGGACAGATCGTCGCCCGCCGGCTGCCACGCCGTTACGCCGACGATGTCCGGGACGGCTGGGCCCGCGCCACGATCATCCACAGCGACACCGCGTGGGCCCGCGTGCTGGCCGGGCGCGGGACACCTTTCCGGCTGCTCAGCGTGCTCCCCGCCGCCGAACGGGCCTCGCACGTCGCCCGGCGGATCGCCCTGCACGGCCTGTCAGAGGCCTTCCAGATCCTGGCCGGCTGCCCGGCCCCGTGGCCCGCGCCGCTCGGGGACGCCGTACTGAACGCCCTTGAACGGGCGTCGGCTGACGGGTCGTCCTATCCGTGGAGCTTCAGCGGCGTCACCGGGCTGACGGCGCGCAACCTCGACACCGCGTGCCTGGACCGGGTGCGACGGCTGGCTGAGGACGCCACGGAAGGGCGGCGCTGGCGCGAGGCGTTCGAGGAGATCGCGGACCTGCTGCGGCAGCGGGCACAGATCGCGGCCGAGTTCGGCTGAGTGGGCCGGTGGAGGGCGACGAGGGCAGAACCGAGCTGGGCCTCCATGTCAGACCTGACCGGCAGTCTGGGTCTCACACCGACCTACGCACCGCCACAGATCCGGGGGAAATTTCCGTGACCCTGAAAGCCGGTCAGAACGGCGGTTCGCAGAACCAGCCGGTCCTGCGCGCCCACGCCGAGCACGCCTTCGCCGACGAACTCGCCGCGCTCGCCAGGACCGACGACCGGCCACGGCCGCCGCGCTGGAACCTGTCCCCGTGGGCGGTGTCCACCTACCTGCTCGGCGGGACGCTGAGTGACGGCACGGTCATCACTCCGAAGTACGTCGGGCCCAAGCGCATCATCGAAGTCGCGGTCACCACGCTGGTCACCGACCGGGCGTTGTTGCTGCTCGGGCTGCCGGGGACCGCCAAGACGTGGGTGTCCGAGCATCTGGCCGCGGCGGTCTGCGGCGACTCCACGCTTCTGGTCCAGGGCACGGCGGGCACGCCGGAGGAGGCGATCCGGTACGGCTGGAACTACGCCCAGCTGCTCGCGCACGGCCCGTCCCGGGACGCGCTGGTGGCCGGTCCGGTCATGCGGGCCATGGCCGGGGGCCGCATCGCCCGCGTCGAGGAGCTGACCCGCATCCCGGCCGACGTGCAGGACAGTCTGATCACCATCCTCAGTGAGAAGTCGCTGCCGGTGTCCGAGCTGAACGACGAGATCCAGGCCGTACGGGGGTTCAACCTCATAGCCACCGCGAACGACCGGGACCGTGGCGTCAACGACCTGTCGTCGGCCCTGCGGCGGCGGTTCAACACCGTGGTGCTGCCGCTACCGGCGAGCGCCGACGAAGAGGTCGACATCGTCACCCGGCGGGTTGAACAGCTCGGCAAGTCCCTGCAACTGCCGTCCGCCATCGGTGCGGAAGCCGAACTCCGGCGGGTGGTGACGGTGTTCCGCGAACTGCGGTCCGGTGTCACCGAGGACGGCCGGACAAAACTGAAGTCGCCCACCGGAACGCTCTCGGTGGCCGAAGCGATCTCCGTGGTGACCGGCGGCCTGGCGCTCGCCGCGCACTTCGGGGACGGTGTCCTGCGCTCGGCCGACGTCGCGGCGGGCATCCTCGGCGCGGTCGTCAAGGACCCGGCCACCGACACCGTCGTGTGGCGGGAGTATCTGGAGACGGTCGCGCGCACCCGCGACGACTGGAAGGACTTCTACCGCGCCTGCCGGGAGGTGACCAGCCGGTGAGTGCGGTGACCGGAAAAGCAGAGCCGTTCCTGCTGGGTGTCCGGCACCACGGCCCGGGTTCGGCCCGCGCGGTCACCGCCGCGCTTGACCACCTCAAGCCCGACACCGTGCTCGTCGAAGGCCCGCCGGAGGCCGACGGCCTGCTGTCGCACGTACGCGGGCTGACCCCGCCGGTCGCCGTCCTCGTGCACGCCGTCGACCAGCCGTCGCAGGCCGGGTTCTGGCCGTTCGCCGCGTTCTCCCCGGAGTGGGCCGCGATCCGCTACGCGGTCGGACACGATGTGCCGGTGCGGTTCATCGACCTGCCGGCGGCGTACAGCTTCGCGCTCGACCGGGCCCGTCAGGAGCGGGTGGAAGAGCCCGTGCCACGCGGGACGGTGGGCGATCCGATCGGCGCGCTCGCTTCGGTCGCCGGTTATGACGACCCCGAACGCTGGTGGGAGGACGCGGTCGAACACCGGCACTCACACCACGATCCGCTGGCGCCCTTCGTCGCGCTCGCCGAGGCGATGACCGCACTGCGTACTGTGGACAATCGCGTTTCCGCGGGTGAGGCCGAAGCTCCGGACGCGTTGAGCGGCGTGGCGGCGCTGCCGGACTTCGAGCGCGTACGGGAAGCCCACATGCGCCTGGAGATCCGTGCCGCGCAGCGGGCCGGGCACGACCGCATCGCGGTGGTCTGCGGAGCCTGGCACGTGCCCGCGCTCGCGACACTGCCGCCGGTGACCGCCGACCGCGCGATGCTCGCGCCCTTCGCGGTCAAGGGCGCGGTAGGCCGGGTGAAGACCGAGGCCACCTGGGTGCCGTGGACCCACCGCAGACTCGCGCAGTCCTCCGGCTACGGGGCCGGTGTCCAATCGCCCGGCTGGTACGCCTACTTGCACGAGACCGCCGGCCGGCCGGCCGAACACCTTCTTCCGCGCTGGTTCGTCCGGATCGCCGAACTCCTGCGCGACGAGGGCAACCCCGTGTCGTCGGCCCACGTGATCGAGGCCACCAGGCACGCCGAAGCGCTCGCTGTTCTGCGCGGCCGGCCGCTGGCCGGGCTCGACGAGACTTGGGAAGCCGTACGGGCGGTCATGTGCGACGGTGACGACACACCGCTCACCCTCATCCGTGACCGCATCGTCGTCGGCGACCTCATCGGTGAAGTCCCGGACTCCGTACCGGCCGTGCCGCTGCAACGCGACCTCAGCCGTGAGCAGAAGCGACTGCGGCTCAAACCCGGAGCGGCGGACCGGACCCTCGAACTCGACCTGCGCAAAGACACCGACGCCGCCCGGTCCCGGCTGCTCGCCCGCCTAGTCCTGCTCGACATCCCGTGGGGCGCGCCTGCCGGGAACCGGCGCGGCACCGGGACCTTCCGGGAGACGTGGATGCTTCGCTGGGAGCCGGAACTGTCCATCCGGGTCGCCGAAGCCGGAGTGTGGGGAACTACGGTGGTTGCGGCCGCGACCCATCACGCGTCGGAACTCGCAGTCAACGCCGGGTCTTTGGCGGAAGTCACCGCCGTCGCTGAACGCTGCCTGCACGCCGATCTGCCTGGTGCGCTACCGCTGATCCTTCAGGTGCTGAACGACCGCGCCGCGCTTGACGCCGACGTCTCCCACCTGGCCGAGGCGCTTCCCGCGCTGGCCCGCGCGCTGCGTTACGGGGATGTCCGGGGGACTGACACGTCGGCGTTGACCGCCGTGGTGGACGCGCTGGTGCTGCGGATCAGCATCGGGCTGGTGCCCGCGTGCGCGGGCCTGGACGACGAGGGAGCCAAGGTGATGCGCAGTCATCTCGACGAAGTGCACTCGACTGTCGGGTTGCTGGAGCCGCACCGGAGCGAAGTGCGCGCGACAGTCAGGTTGCTGGAGCCGCACCGCAGCAACGATCCTGGGGTCTGCGGGGCAACGGACGCTCCGCAAACCCCAGGATCGTTGCCGACGGAGCAGTGGTTCACCGCCCTCGGACGGCTCGCCGACCGCGGCGACCTGCCCGGACTCCTCAGCGGCCGGGCGACCAGACTCCTCCTGGACGCCGGGCGGATCAGCGCCGACGACGCGGCACCGCGGATGTCCCGCGCGCTCAGCCGCGGCACGCCGTACCGCCTCGCGGCCACCTGGCTCGAAGGGTTCCTGTCCGGCGGCGGGCTGCTGCTCATCCACGACGGGAAGCTGCTGAAGCTGCTCGACGACTGGGTGGCGGACGTCCCGGACGCGGACATCATGTCCGTACTTCCGCTGCTGCGGCGCACGTTCGCGACCTGTGCGGCCCCCGAGCTTCGGACACTGGGGGGGCAGCTCAAGAATCCGAAGCGTCGGGTGGCGGCGGTGGCGGCCGACCCCGACGGCTTCGACCAGGCCCGCGCGGACGCCGTACTGCCCACCCTCGCCCTGCTGTTGGGAGCTTCCGATGACCGTCACTGAGGCTGAGCGCATGCGCCGCTGGCGGCTGATCCTCGGCGGCGAAGCCGACAGTACGGGATGTTCCCTGGGCGCCGAGGACCGGCGGGTCGACAAGGTGCTTGCCGCCCTCTACCGGCCGGGGGAGCCGGGCGACGGCCGGACCGGCGGCCTCGGCGCGTCCGCCCCGGGCGTCGCCCGCTGGCTCGGCGACGTCCGCGAACTCTTCCCCAGCGGCGTCGTCCAGATCATGCAGCAGGACGCCATCGACCGCCTCGACCTGACCCGGCTGCTGCTCGAACCGGAGATGCTCGAAGCCGTCGAACCGGACGTGCACCTGGTCGGCACGCTGCTCTCGCTCAACAAGCTCATGCCGGAGACGACGAAGAACGCCGCCCGTACGATCGTCGGCAAGGTGGTCGCCGATCTGGAACGCCGCATCGCACAGCGCACCCGCACGCTCGTCCAGGGCGCTCTCGACCGGTCAGCGAAGACGAACCGGCCCCGGCACCACGACATCGACTGGAACGCCACGATCCGGGCGAACCTGAAGCACTATCAGGCGGCCTACCGGACGATCGTTCCCGAACGCCTCATCGGGTACGGGCGTCGGCAGCGGGGTGTGCGGAAGGACGTCATCCTGTGCATCGACCAGTCGGGGTCGATGGCCGCGTCCGTTGTCTACGCCAGTGTGTTCGGCGCGGTGCTCGCCTCGATGAAGTCACTCAAGACATCACTCGTCGTGTTCGACACGGCGGTCGTGGACCTGACGGACAAGATCTCCGACCCGGTGGACGTGCTCTTCGGCACCCAACTCGGCGGCGGCACCGACATCAACCGGGCGCTCGCGTACTGCCAGACGCTGGTCACCCGGCCGACTGAGACGGTTGTCGTGCTGATCAGCGATCTGTACGAAGGCGGGGTCCGTGAGGAGATGCTGCGCCGGACCGCCGCGATGAAGGCGACTGGGGTCGAGTTCATCGCACTGCTGGCGCTGTCGGATGAGGGGGCGCCGGCCTACGACCACGGCAACGCGGCGGCGTTGGCGGCGCTGGGGAGCCCGGCGTTCGCGTGTACGCCGGACCTGTTCCCGGAGATCATGGCGGCGGCGGTCCAGGGTTGGCTTATTCCGGGTCGATGAACTTGAGCGGCGGACTCGCGCGCAACGGGCTTACGGGTGGCGGTTCTGTGGGTGGTTCCGCCCGACAGCTTCAGACCAATGTCGAGGTATCGATCGCCGGAAGCCCGTCCGGCAGGGGCAGTTTCTCCCCGAGGCGGACCCGCAACTCCCTGCGGTAGTGCGGGTCTTCGGGATCGTCGCTCGGGTCGGTGTAGGCCACGGCTTCGCCCTTTTGGCGGTCGATCAGCACATAGACTGGGATTCCGGCGCGGGCGTAAGTGCGGTATTTGCCCTCCCGGTCCACGCTGTGGTTGGACGGGGAGGTGACCTCGCCGACGAGCTGGACCATCTCGGCGGGGTACCAGCCGTCGTGGCTGCTGCGGTAGGTCTCGTCGGATTTGTCAGCCCGCCGGTGCTGGACGGCGAAGTCCGGGATGAAGGCACCGGTGACGTGCTTGGTTCCGGCGGGCTCGGTGCAGTAGCCGTTGCCGATCACTGCCAGGTCGAGACCGGCGGTGCGGAACTGGAAGTAGATCTCGCCCGCCCAGTAGTTGTGCTGGTCGTTGGCCGGCGGCGTCATGGAGTAGGCCCCTTCGATGTACTCGACCCGAATGCCCTTGGGGACCCGCAGGGTGGCGATGTACTTGGTCGGCTGGTCGAAGAAGAGCGCGAAGAGCGCTGAATCGGTGTCCTGCTCATGGGCGAGCGCGCTCATCGCGTCCTCCAGTAGTCCTGCCAGGTGGGACAGGATCGGGGGCGGTCCAGTCCGTTGATCCATGGTTGCTCATCCGCTCGATGTCAGCTGTGCTTCTGGGCCAGTTGTAGTCCGGTGCGTTGTGCTGCCGGGGGCCGAAAACCAGATATCACCCGTACGGATTACTTGGATGCGCAGTTGGATGCGGCGTTCCGCATGCGTGGCTATTCCTTGGTGATGCTGATCGCCCGGGCCGGGCACATCGAGGCTGCGGTCTTGACCTTCTCGCGCAGCCGCTCGGCGGGCTCGGCGTTGTAGAGCAGGTAGTCGTCATCGTCGAAGGAGAACACCTCGGGTGCGGCGAACACGCACTGGCCGTGGCTCTCGCACAGTTCCATGTCGACGGTTATGCGTATCTTTGAACTCGCTTTCCCTGTCAGGGTGCGCCGGTGGTGCTCGATGGCGGGCTGCGGCAACCGGGCGAAGGCGTCCCGGCACTACGCGCGGCATGGGCAGGGCTGACAGACTCGTGCGCCCGGCCCGCTGTGACTTGCGCCGTTACGCTGGACCCACGCGCTCTGACGATTGATGTCGTACGAGGAAGGTGCTGCTGTGACGGCCATATTGCCCGACTGGATGTATCCGCCCAATCCCGGCGGCTGGACCTCGGATGACCTCGATCTCCTGCCGGCTGACGCACCCCGCCATATCGAGCTGATCGACGGAGCGCTGATTATCATGATGTCGCCCCAGCGCCGGTTCCACTCCCGGGTGATTCGCCGCCTGTGTAACACGCTGGAAGCGCAGGCTCCGGCCGGATTCTGGATCGACCAGGAAATGACCGTCAAGCTGAGCAAGCGCACCAGGCCGGAGCCTGATGTCCTGGTCACCACCGTGCCTTACGACGGTGACCAGACCTGGTACGCACCCGGTGATGTGGTCCTTGCCGTCGAGATCGTGTCCGAGGAGTCGGAGGAACGGGACCGCAAGACCAAGCCCCTCAAGTACGCCGAGGCCGGCATCCGGTTCTACTGGCGGATCGAGGATGAGCACGGCCTCCCGGTCATCCACGCCTTCGAGCTGGAGCCGACCACCGGTGCGTACGTGGCGCAGGGCATTCACCGCGGCCTGTTCAGTACAACGGTTCCGTACCCGATGACGATCGATGTGCCCGCGCTGGTCGCCTGAGTCCGGATGATTTCGGAACGCCTCAGTGAGGTGGGCTCTGCCCGCTACCGCGAAATGTGTACACATAAGTACAAGCTTTAAGTATGGCGATTCCTGAGGTTCTCACTGTCCGCGAAGCCCGTGAGCAGCTTTCCCGCCTGCTCGGCGCCCTTGGCGCAGGTGACAACGGCGATCCGGTCTTCATCGGGTCGCACCGCAAGGCGCAGGGGGTCCTGATCTCGTTGGACGCCTACGAGTCGATGACGCAGGAGCTCGGGTTGGGACGGACCCAGGCAGCGGGATCCGCGACCGGATCTCTGCGGGCCGAAGGGTTGGTGACGACATTGGAGTACAGGCGGGACCTCGACGATTACGTCACGGGTCGCATCGATGTCGATGAACTTGAGCAGCGGACTCTCGCGCGCTACGGGCTTACGGGTGGCCGGTCCGCGGCGATGCTGGTCGCTTGAGCTCGAATGAGTTTGAAAAGCTTCAGTGCGGCGCTGTCCCCTGCCCCCACTTGTCACGCCACTTCCAGGTGATCGACGCGATCGACAGGTCGTCGAACTCCACGCCGCAGAAAGGGTCTTCGAGGTAGCGAAGATCGTCGTGCGTGGCCCCGTCCGGGTGGACGGAGACCAGGGACAGCCGGTAGCGCTCGGCGTTCTTGCCCTTCAGGACTTCCGTACGGGTGACGTGGAAATCGTCAGCGCCGAGGGTGCGGCCCTTGACCTCGATGAACACCCAGTGGCCGTCGGCCGCTTGGGATCGGATGTCGAAGCCGGGGTTGTTGTGCGGCATGACCTCGGGGGAGCGGCCGAGCGCGCGCTCGGCGGCCACGGTCGCGGCGACGGCGCGCATCTCGACCTCGCGGGTGTCGTGGGAGCAGGTCCTGGCGGCCGGGAGGGTGCCGAGGGTGCGTCCGCCGCGCAACCGGTCGACCAGGCCCTGCGGAACGACCAGGGCGAGCGCGGCCGGGACCGGCGGTCTGGCCTGGAGGTGCAGGTCGAGGTCCAGTCCGGCGAGCCGTGCGGCGAGGCGTCGTTCCAGGTCGCGGGCCCGCGCGGCGGCGGTGTCGGGTCGAAGGCGCACCTTGCGCCCGGCCAGGACCTGCCCGGCGAGCAACTGGGATTCGGTGTCCCAGTGCTCGACTTCCTGCGCGAGACGGAGCCGTACGACGGTCCTCGTCCGTTCGACTTCGGCGGTGATCCTGGCCCGGACCCGGTCGAGGTGTCCGGGCATGCCGTGCGCCACCGACCACGAGACCGCCAGGTCGCGCGGCGGACCGCCGGTCCACAGTGTCGACGCGCCGCCCAGGAAGGCGAGTTCGTCGGCGGTGGGCGCCTCGTAGTCGAGGTAGGGGGCACTGTCGGCGGGCAACGTGCCGCCGTCCGGGAGGAGTTCGACGAAGCCGAACCGCTTGGACACCGTACGCGGGGGGCGGTGCCCGTCGATGACCTCCTCACGCAGCGCGGCGAGCATCCGGACGTCCTCGCCCGGGTCGGCCCGGTCGATCAGCACGGTGCCGCCGGCGAGGACCTGTTCGTACCGGGCGATCGTGGTGTCCACCACCGCGTCGAACAACGGGTGCCCGGGGGACAGGAGTTCGGCGGAAATCCCGCCCTCCTGTTTGATGTTCGCCCGGTCGAAGCAGACCCGCGCGTACCGCGACAGGACGGTGCCGCCGCCCCGGCCGCGCCGGTCCCGCAGCTGGGCTGGGACTTGCGGGATCTCGAACCGGCCAGGCTCCCGGACGGCCATCCGTCCGCCGGCCCGGGTGAACGCGTCGGCGAAGAACGCCCGGAAGCTGTGCAGTTGCAGGCAGGTGGCCCGCGCCTCAGCCATCTCCAGGCGGACCCGTTCGACCTGAGTCTTCGTCAGCAGGTCGTTGTGCAGTGCGCGTTCGGCGACCAGTGCGCTCATCCCCGCGCCGACCTGCCGGTCGATGACCGTGTGCAGCCGCGCGCGGACTTCGGGGCGGTCCCCGTACCGGATCGCCTCGATGAGCAGCGTCCGCAGCGGCGTTCCCTCGAAGGCCTCACCCAGCACGTCGAAGACCTTGCCGTCGTAGGCCTTCCGTTGCTGTTCGACCTTTTCCAGGAGCCGCAGGAACACATCGCCTTCGCGGGTGTCGACAGCCACCAGGTTCCACAGGTGGCAGACCTCCGTCTGCCCGATCCGGTGGATGCGGCCGAAGCGCTGCTCGATGCGGTTGGGGTTCCACGGCAGGTCGTAGTTGACCATCAGATGGGCCTGCTGGAGGTTCAGGCCCTCCCCGGCGGCGTCGGTGGCGACGAGCACCGCGCAGTCCGGTTCCTGGCTGAACCGGGCCTGCGCGGCGCGGCGTTCGGTACGGGACAGGCCGCCGTGGATGGCGACGGCCGCGTCGTCGGAGCCGAGCAGTGTCCTGATCCGGCCGAGCAGATAGCTGAGGGTGTCGCGGTGCTCGGTGAAGATGATGATGCGGTGGGTGCGGCCGGTGACCGGGTCGCGGACGCCGTCCGACGTCAGCAGGTCGCGCAATTCGTTCCACTTGCGGTCGGTTCCGCAGTGCCGGACCGCGCGGGCGTGCACCGCGAGGTCGCGGACAACGGCGATCTCCTGGTGGAGTTCGACGGTCGTACGGGCGGCCGTGGCCGCGTCGACGACCTGGTCCTCGAAGGCTTCGAGGTCGCCTCCTGGCAGTTCGTCGGGGTCGAACTCGTCAGCGTCGAAGAACGAAGCCCGGCGCATCCCGTGCAGCCGGAGTTCGAGGCGCTCCTGCCGCCGTTCCAGTGACCGCAGGATCGCCTCCGGGCTGGACGCCAACCGCCGTTGCAGGACGGTGAGCGCGAAGCCGACGGTGTGGCCGCGGTGTCCTTCGCCGCTCTCCTTGAGTTCGTCCGCGCGGTTCATCTCCGTACGGACATAACGGGTTACGGCCTCGTAGAGGCCGTGTTCCGGCGCGGAGAGTTCGTACGGGACGGTGTACGCGCGGCGTTCGGGGAACAGCGGCTTGCCCTCGAAGGTCAGCAGTTCCTCCTTCACCCGCCGGCACATGATGCCGCGGGTGTCAGGGGTGCGACTCTGCCCGTCCCTGGGGTTGCGGAGGCGGCCCTCGAAGCGGTCCGGGTCGAGGAGCGCCAGGAACAGCTGGAAGTCCTCCTCGTTGCCGGTGTGCGGGGTGGCCGTCATCAGCAGGAAGTGCCGGGAGATCCGGCCGAGCAGCCGGCCCAGCTGGTAGCGGCGGGTGGTCTTGAGCTCGTGTCCGTAATAGGAGGCGGACATCCGGTGCGCCTCGTCGACGACTGCGAGGTCCCACTCGGTGCGCTCCAGGGCGGTGAGGAGGTCGTCGTTGCGGGCGAGCTGGTCCATCCGGGCGATCAGCAGCGGATGGGCGTCGAACACGTTGCCGCCGCCGACCGCCTGCTCAGGGGTGAGCACGTCGAAGCGCAGACCGAACTTCTCGAACAGTTCGTCCTGCCACTGCTCGACCAGGCTGCCGGGGGCGACGATCAGGCAGCGGGCCAGGTCGCCGCGCAGCGCGAGCTCCTTGATGTAGAGCCCGGCCATGATCGTCTTTCCCGCGCCCGGGTCGTCGGCGAGGAGGTAGCGCAGCGGCATCCGCGGCAGGAGGTCCCCGTACACCGCCTGGATCTGGTGCGGCAGCGGCTCCAGATCGCTTGTCGTGACCGCGAGCATGGGGTCGTGCTGCCCGGCCATGTGGATGCGCAGCGCCTCGGCGGCGAGCCGGAACAACCCCGCGTCGGCGTCGAAGGCCGGGCCCGCGTCGGCGGCGGGGGACAGTGCGGCCTCGTCGCCGCGGTAGAGGACCCGCTGACCGACCCCGCCGTCACCGTCCTCGTACGTGACGGCGAGCGCGTCGGGCCCGTGCCACCGCACGGCCACCACAACGACCTGCCCCTGCGGGAGCAGCCCACGGACGCGCACTCCAGACGTGAGCTCGTCGAGAGTCAAACTTGAGAGTCCTTAGCAGCGGAGTCGGTGCGTTTCCGCAGGCTAGCCCGTAGGGGCTGAGCGGCCGGGGCAAGCCGGACGGATGGTCGTGCGAATTGGCGCGTTGTCACCCGTACGGAGTACACAGACGCGGTGCCCGCCCCGGCCGGGGCCCCGGGGGACATGCGGCCGCGCCGTGGACGGGTCACTATGAGATGGAGTGGGGGGAGCTCGACGGCGCTGCGCAACGGACGGTGTGGAAGAGATTTACGCCACCCGGTTACATCGGTGCGGTGTGGTCCGGTTAACCTGCAAGACGGATTCAGCTACGCGTGCGGACGCCGTCTACCGATTAGTCGGGGGCGAGCAGAACCGGATCTTTTCCGGTCCGGACCCGAATGCGACGACGAACGCGGCTGCGGGCTCTCCTGATATACAACCGCGATCACAAGGACGGACGCGCGTGGACCTGTTCGAGTACCAGGCGAGGGATATCTTCGCCAAGCATGGTGTACCGGTACTGGCCGGTGAAGTCATTACGACCCCCGAGGCCGCCCGCGAGGTGGCAGAGCGTTTTGGCGGCAAGGCCGTCATCAAGGCGCAGGTGAAGGTCGGTGGCCGGGGTAAGGCCGGCGGCGTCAAGCTGGCGACCGACCCCGACGACGCGGTGGCCAAGGCCGGCCAGATCCTCGGCATGGACATCAAGGGCCACACGGTCCACAAGGTGATGCTCGCCGAGACGGCCTCCATCGTGGAGGAGTACTACGTCTCCTTCCTGCTGGACCGCACCAACCGCACCTTCCTCGCCATGGCCTCCGTCGAGGGCGGCGTGGAGATCGAGGTCGTCGCGGAGGAGAACCCCGACGCGCTCGCCAAGATCCCGGTGGACGCCATCGAGGGCTGCACCCCGGAGAAGGCCGCCGAGATCGTCGCCGCGGCCAAGTTCCCGGCCGACATCGCCGACCAGGTCGCCGACGTCCTGCAGAAGCTGTGGACCGTCTTCATCAAGGAGGACGCGCTCCTCGTTGAGGTCAACCCGCTGATCAAGTCCGGCGACGGCAAGATCATCGCGCTGGACGGCAAGGTCTCGCTCGACGAGAACGCCGAGTTCCGCCAGCCGGACCACGCGGCGCTTGAGGACAAGGACGCGGCCAACCCGCTCGAAGCGGCGGCCAAGGCCAAGAACCTCAACTACGTCAAGCTCGACGGCTCGGTCGGCATCATCGGCAACGGCGCGGGTCTCGTGATGAGCACCCTCGACGTCGTCGCGTACGCCGGTGAGGCGCACGACAACGTGAAGCCCGCCAACTTCCTGGACATCGGCGGCGGCGCGTCCGCCGAGGTCATGGCGAACGGCCTGGAGATCATCCTCGGCGACCCGGACGTCAAGTCCGTGTTCGTCAACGTCTTCGGTGGCATCACCGCCTGTGACGAGGTCGCCAACGGCATCCTCCAGGCGCTGGAACTGCTCAAGTCGCGCGGCGAGGCGGTCACCAAGCCGCTGGTCGTGCGTCTCGACGGCAACAACGCGGAGCTGGGTCGCAAGATCCTGTCCGATGCCAACCACCCGCTCGTGCAGCGTGTGGACACCATGGACGGCGCGGCCGACAAGGCCGCCGAGCTCGCGGCCGCACTGTAACGTCTGCGCGTCTCCGACACGACAAACGTCTGCGCGTCTCCGACACGACAAGGGACAAGAACTCCACACCATGGCTATTTTCCTGACCAAGGACAGCAAGGTCATCGTCCAGGGGATGACCGGCGCCACGGGCATGAAGCACACCAAGCTCATGCTCGCCGACGGCACCAACGTCGTCGGTGGCGTCAACCCGCGCAAGGCCGGCACGAGCGTCGACTTCGACGGCACCTCGGTGCCCGTCTTCGGCTCCGTCGCCGAAGCCATCAAGGCGACCGGGGCTGACGTCTCCGTCATCTTCGTGCCGCCGGTCTTCGCGAAGTCCGCTGTCATCGAGGCGATCGACGCCGAGATCGGCCTGGCCGTCGTGATCACTGAAGGCATCGCGGTCCACGACTCCGCGAACTTCTGGGCCCACGCCATCGCCAAGGGCAACAAGACCCGCATCATCGGCCCGAACTGCCCCGGTCTCATCACCCCGGGCCAGTCCAACGCCGGCATCATCCCGGGCGACATCACGAAGCCGGGCCGCATCGGCCTGGTCTCGAAGTCCGGCACGCTGACGTACCAGATGCTCTACGAGCTCCGGGACATCGGCTTCTCGTCGGCCGTCGGCATCGGTGGCGACCCGATCGTGGGAACCACCCACATCGACTGCCTCCAGGCGTTCCAGGACGACCCGGACACCGACGCGATCGTGATGATCGGTGAGATCGGCGGCGACGCCGAGGAGCGCGCGGCGGACTACATCGCCAAGCACATCACCAAGCCGGTCGTCGGCTACGTGGCCGGTTTCACCGCGCCCGAGGGCAAGACGATGGGCCACGCCGGCGCCATCGTCTCCGGCTCGGCCGGTACCGCGCAGGGCAAGAAGGACGCGCTTGAGGCCGTCGGCGTCAAGGTCGGCAAGACGCCGTCCGAGACCGCGAACCTCATGCGCGCGATCATGCAGAGTCTCTGACTCCGGCATGTAGAGCTGAGCGGCTGGTCGTCCGTACGCGATGACCGGCATGCAGAGCTGAGCGGCTGGTCATCTGTACGCGATGACCAATCGCACGCAGGGACCCCCGGAACTTCTGTTCCGGGGGTCCCTGCGTTTTATATCCGGTGTCGTCAGTTTCCCGTCAGCGCGCTTTAGCAGCCGGCGTCGCGACGGCTGCCTTGGGCGGCTTCGGCGCCTTGTTGTGGCCCGGATCGATGATCCGCGGCAGGGCCAGCACGGCGAACACCGCGATCACCACCACAAGCCCGCCGACCAGCATCATGGCTCGCTTGGTTGAGTCCTCCCGCATGGCCCGCGGGCTCTCCGTCGGCGGGTCACAGTCGTCCGAGAGCTGGGTGAACAGTGCGGCGATCCTGTCGGTCGCAGGCTGCGGACCCGGCCCCGGGCCCCGTGTCAGCGCCGGCAGTAGACGGGCCAGATCCTCGTGCGCCAGCCGCAGCCGGGCCTCCGCGCACCCGCGCGACGACTCCGTCTCGCAGGCGATCTGCCCGGGGTCCAGACCGATCTGGTGGTGCAGCACCAGGGCCCGCCGCCGGTGCGGCGGCAGCTCCTGAAGCGTCCTGAGTACGGTTTCCCCGCTCGGCTCGGGCTCCGGCGGATCACCGCCGAGATAACGGCGGATGCGGTGCAGCCGGTAGTGGATCCGGTCCGAGTGGTCCAGGGCCAGGTCCGCGGCCGTGGCCCGGACCCACGCTTCGGGCGCGGCGTGCGAACCCACCTCCGCCCAGTCCTGCCAGGCGCGGGCGAACGCCTTCCGGGTGGCCCGCAGGGCGCGTCGCCGGTCACCGGTGAGCAGGTATGTGTGCCGCAGGATGTCGGCGGCCACCGCCTGGTGGAAGGCGTCAAACGACTCGACGAGTTGCGCGTTGGCCGGGTGCTGGTCGACTGTGGGCGGCCAGGCGAACGGTTCCGGCGCCTTGGGCGGACGGTCGAACACCGGCGGCCAGGGTATGCGGTCCGAATCGGGCAGGGGCATTCCGGACAGCTCCTTCGGGGGTGTGCGGGGTGCCTGTGGGGGTGGTCTCCCTGGACGTCCGGTACCCGGCACCGCGCCGAGAAATGTCCGAAAATTGATCGATTTTGAACTTTACTGATCAAGCTTGGTTGCGTGTTGCAGTTGTCTGAATCCGACACGAAAGCCTCAGAAGCCATATCCAGGGCGAATCGTACGAACCACGACAGCATCAGATGCCATGACGGACACCGCGTACGGCAGGGCCACCGGGACCGCCCAGAGTGAACCGGACGGGCAGCGCGAACCGGACGGACACGGCGGACAGCCGGAGCACGAGAAACCACCGGGCTCGCCTCCGCAGTCACCGGACAGCGACCTCGACACCGACCTCGACCCCGACGTCGACACCACCCTGCTCCGCACCCTCGGCGCGACACTCGACGGCACCTTCGCCGCCCTCACCGCAGCCGCGCTCTCCTACGCCGTGGCGGCCTTCCCCGTACTGATCGACCTGTGCGCCCGCAGCACCCGCGGCGACGCACCGGGCCCCACAGCGGTGCTCAGAACCATCGGCCGGGTGTGGCTGGCCGCCCACCGCGTCGGCCTCGGCCTGGTTCCCGCCGACCCCACCGCACCCCAGGACCCCGTACCGCTGACCCTCGTCCCCCTCGGGATCACCATCCCGGTGCTCTGGCTGCTCGCCCGCGCCGGACGCAGTGCCGTGCGGGACGCCGCCGACCCGTACGGCGACCGCGACCCCCGCTACGCCCTCGTCGCCCTGGCCGCGCTCACCGGCGTCTACGCCACCCTCGCCTGCCTGCTCACCGGGTTCGTCGACACCCGCCTGGTATCCGTCGACCAAGGGTGGGCCGCCGTCGGCGCCGCCCTGACGGCGGTGCTCGCCGGAACCGTCGGCGCGGTCCGGTCGGGCGCCCTGCACCGGCTGCCCGAGCTGTTCCCGGCCCACGTCGCCACGAAGCTGCGGACGGCCGGGACCGTCCTCACCGACGGCGTACGGACCGGTGCGGTCGCCGCCGGAGTCATGGGCATCGGCGGCGTCATCGCGGTCGGCGTACTCCTCGCCGTGCACGCGGACCGGGCGGCCACCCTCACCGGCGCGGTCGCCCCCGCCGTCGGCGACGCGGTCGGCCTGTGGGTCCTGTGCCTGGCCCTGCTGCCCAACGCGGCGGTCTGCGCGGTCGCCTTCGCAGTCGGCTCCGGCTTCACCCTCGGCGAAGGGACCGTGGTCGACAGCACGGGCATCGCGCTGGGCCCCCTCCCTGATCTGCCGCTGCTCGCCGCACTGCCCGTCGACGCCGGGCCCGTGCCGCCCGCCGCGTACGTCCTCGCGGCGATCCCCCTGCTGGCCGGGATCACGGCCGGCGCGCACGCAGCCCGGGGCGGCGGCAGACTGCGCAGCGTCGGCACCGCGCTGACGGGCTCGCTGGCCGCCGGACTGTTCGCCCTGGGCGCCGCGTGGCTGGCCACCGGCGCGGCCGGGCAGGAGGCGATGGCGTCCATCGGTCCGTTCCCGCTGCCCACCGGGCTTGCGGCGGCGGCCGGCCTTGCGCTGGTCGCGGTGCCGGTCGCGCTCTGTCTGGCCTGGTGGCGGGGGCGGCCGTTCCTGGGGGAGGCCGATGTGGCAGCGGCGGCCGATGAGGCTACGGAGTCAGCGGAGTCAGCGGCACTCGAAGAGATCGCGGAGACCCGGACCGTGCTGCTGCCCGTGCCCATGCCTGTAGCCGTGCCCGTGCCTGTAGCCGTGCCCGTGCCCGTATCCATGCTCATGCCTGTAGCCGTGCCCGTGCCCGTGACTGGTGTGCACGATGTTGTGCCGACGACGCAGGATGAACCTGCCGCGGAGCTGGCCACGGAAACACCGGAGGCACCCTTCGCAGACGTGGCCCCGGATGCGCGGAACGGGCCCGCCCCGGAGGACGGACCCGTACCTGACCAGCCGGTTCAGCGGCCCGGGAGCTAAAGAACCCCGTTGTCCACCAGGTCGCGGAACTTCTCCGGCAGGTCGTTCAGGCACCTGTCCTGCGCGGTCTTCGTCAGCGCCTGGTCACGGCAGTCGTAGTAGTCCTGCTGGGACCACTGGAAACTCCAGACGCCGAGCACCCAGACGAGTGACAGCGCCCCGGTGACCAGACCGATCATGGCCCCGGAGGGCCGTGTGTCGCCTCTCACCACAGTGCCCGCGTGCTGCTCGCCGCTGCGGGCGTGGCCCGGGGTGTGCGCGGTGCTCCCGGGACCCGCTTCGACACGGGGCCCGGGAGTGGCGGGGTGCGGAGTCTTACGCATCACGCTGACGGCCATGCCGATGGCGGCGACGCCCAGCACAAAGGCGAAGACGTAGCTCATCTCGGACGGCAGGAAAATCGCCAGGAACAGCGCCCAGGCACCCGCCCACAGGGCGAACCTGGCCGTCCGGCGGCGCTTGACGGCCGGGTCCTTGGGGTCGCCCGGCTCACGCTCGCCGCCGGCCGGCCGGTTCGGCCGCCCCCACGGTGAGCGTTCACGGTCCTGCGGCGGCCGCTGCGGCTCGTTGTTCTGCGGAGCGTTCCACGGAGCCGCCGGCGGACGGTCGGGCGCGCCCTCCGGCGGCGGGGCGTAGGGGTCCCGCTCGTCGGTCTCGTTGCCGGTGCTCATTCTCGTAAGCCTGCCCTCGTCAGTGCCGGTGCCCCTCCCTATGGATCGTACGGGTGCACGCAGTTACGTGGACTACCGGCTTCGCTGAGGGAGGAGATGTCGCGCTATCGTTGGTGACGTCCAGGTGTCGCCCATCGTTCCCTTGGCGCCCACCGTTCCCGTCACCGCCCCCGTTCCGGGCGGCCGGCACCAGAAGAGGGCCTGATCCCCTGTGCCCGAGCACGTGGTAGACCCCGCCGTAGAGACCGTCACCTTCGCTGCGCACAATTCCGCGCCCGCGCGCCTTGTTGTGCTCGTCTCCGGATCCGGCACGAACCTCCAGGCCCTGATCGACGCTTGTACGGACGACTCGTACGGCGCGAAGATCGTAGCCGTGGCCGCGGACCGGGACGGCATCGCCGGTCTGGACCGGGCCGACACGGCGGGTGTCCCGGCGTTCACCGAGAAGGTGTCCGACCACCTCGACCGGGCGGCGTGGGACACCGCGCTCACCGAGGAGGTCGCGGCTTTCGAGCCCGACCTGGTCGTCTCCGCGGGGTTCATGAAGATCCTCGGGCCGGTGTTCCTGGACCGCTTCGGCGGCCGTACGGTCAACACCCACCCCGCCCTGCTGCCGGCTTTCCCCGGTGCGCACGGCGTCCGGGACGCGCTCGCGTACGGCGTGAAGGTCACCGGCTGCACCGTCCACTTCGTCGACTCCGGCGTGGACACCGGGCCGATCATCGCCCAGGGCACCGTGGAGGTCAGGGCCGGCGAGGACGAGGAAGCGCTGCACGAGCGCATCAAAACTGTCGAGCGTTCGCTGCTCGTTGAATATGTGGGCCGCCTGGCCCGTGATGGTTACCGCATCGAAGGAAGAAAGGTCACCCTCCCGTGACTTCGCCTGCCGCCCAGCGTCTGATCCGCCGCGCACTCATCAGCGTCTATGACAAGACCGGCCTTGAGGAGCTCGCCCAGGGGCTGCACGCCGCCGGCGTGGCCCTGGTCTCCACCGGTTCCACGGCGGGCCGCATCGCCGCCGCCGGGGTGCCCGTCACCAAGGTGGAGGAGCTGACCGGCTTCCCCGAGTGCCTCGACGGCCGGGTCAAGACGCTGCACCCGAGGGTGCACGCCGGCATCCTGGCCGACCTGCGCCTTGAGGACCACCAAAAGCAGCTGGCCGACCTCGGGATCGAGCCGTTCGACCTGGTTGTGGTCAACCTCTACCCGTTCGCCGCGACCGTGGCCTCCGGCGCGGCCGAGGACGAGGTCGTCGAGCAGATCGACATCGGCGGTCCGTCGATGGTGCGCGCCGCGGCCAAGAACCACCCGTCGGTCGCCGTGGTCGTGGACCCGGCCCGCTACACCGACGTCATCGCCGCGGTGGCCGACGGCGGCTTCACCCTGGACCAGCGCAAGCGCCTGGCCGGTGACGCGTTCGCGCACACCGCCGCGTACGACGTCGCGGTCGCGAACTGGTTCGCCGGCACCTACGCCCCGGGTGATTCCGCGTCGTTCCCGGCGTTCACCGGCCAGACCGCGACCCGGCAGAACGTGCTGCGGTACGGCGAGAACCCGCACCAGGCGGCCGCGATCTACACCGACGGCTCAGGGGCCGGCCTCGCCGCCGCGGAGCAGCTGCACGGCAAGGAGATGTCGTACAACAACTACGTCGACACTGACGCGGCCCGCCGTTCGGCGTACGACCACGACGCACCGTGCGTCGCGATCATCAAGCACGCCAACCCGTGCGGCATCGCCATCGGCGCGGACGTCGCCGAGGCGCACCGGCTGGCCAACGCGTGTGACCCGATGTCCGCGTTCGGCGGTGTGATCGCGGTCAACCGCCCGGTCTCGGTCGCGATGGCCGAGCAGGTCGCGGAGGTCTTCACCGAAGTCATCGTCGCCCCGGCGTACGAAGACGGCGCGGTCGAGGTCCTCGCCCGCAAGAAGAACATCCGCATCCTCGTGAGCCCGGCCGCACCGGCGACGGCTTACGAGACCCGTCCGGTCTCCGGCGGCACGCTCGTCCAGCAGGCCGACCGCATCGACGCCCCGGGCGACGACGCGGCCAACTGGACCCTCGCGGTGGGTGAGCCGGCCGACGCGGACACTCTGCGCGACCTGGTGTTCGCCTGGCGGTCCGTCAGGGCCGTGAAGTCCAACGCGATCCTGCTGGCCAAGGGCGGCGCGACCGTCGGCGTCGGCATGGGTCAGGTCAACCGCGTCGATTCCGCCAAGCTCGCTGTGCGGCGCGCGGGGGAGGAGCGGGCCGCCGGTTCGGTCGCCGCCTCCGACGCGTTCTTCCCGTTCGCCGACGGTCTTCAGGTGTTGCTGGCCGCAGGGGTCAAGGCCGTTGTGCAGCCCGGTGGTTCGGTCCGTGACGAGGAGGTCGTCGCGGCGGCCCGCGAGGCGGGCGTGACGCTTTACCTGACCGGCACGCGTCACTTCTTCCACTGAGTTTGAATACCGTACGGAATTGAACTCCGCAGGGCCCCGGCAGTTGCGACTGCCGGGGCCCTGCGGCGCGTCCGGGGTGTTCACGGTCGTTGTGCGCGCACCCACCCGGCGGTCACCAGGGCGCCACCGTGGCGTTGAACGTGACGGTGCCCCAGGCCGTGACCGCCTTGGTGCTCGGGACGACCCGCCCGGCGCACAGCTTGCGTTCGGCCAGCTTCTTCGCGATCTGCGGGATTGCTTCCAGCGTCGTCTTGTAGCCGTCGTGCATCAGGATGTTGCCGCCGGGCTGCACGGTCAGCGCATTGGCGACGATCTTCGCGGTCGTCGCCTTGTCGTAGTCGTGGGAGTCGACGGTCCACAGCACCTGGGTCATCCCGAGGCTGTTCACGCCTTGCACGAGGGCCGGGTTGCTGCGGCCGAACGGCGGACGGAACAGGGTCGGCGCGGCGCCTGTCAGCTGCTCCAGGATCTGACTGGTGCCCAGCACTTCGTTGAACGCCGCGACGGGCGGCAGTTCGTCGAGGAACGGGTGCGAGTACGAGTGGTTGGCGATCTGATGCCCGGCGGCCAGGGCGTCCTTGACGTACTGCTGCTGTTCCTGTGCGCGGGCGCCGATGACGAAGAAGGTCGCGCGGACGTTCGCGGCCTTCAGCGCCTTGAGGTAGTCCGGCGTCATTGCTGACGGACTGTCATCGAAGGTGATGGCGACGTACCCGGCCGCGCACTCCGGCGGCTTGGGCACTCCGGTCAGCGCGGCGAGGTTGACGTTGGGCGGCGGGGCCGCGGCCGGGGACTGCGTGGCACCGGACTTCTTCCCCGTAGAGCTGCCACCGAACGAGCACGCCGTGAGCGCGGCGGCACAGAACAGCGCGGACACGGTGGTCAGGGTGCGCCGTCGGGTGGCGGACACGGGGATTCCTTCCAGGGAATAGACACGGAGGGGAAATGGCACAGTGGGACAGAGCGCAGAGGAGGAAACAACACCGAGTGGACCGTCCCGCACTGTCGTCCGCGCTTGATGAACAAAGTGCGGCACGGACAGCCCCGGACGGTCCACTCGGCGGAGGAGCGTGCTGGTTTTTAGCGTAGACGCCGCAGTCAGCTGTTGCGAGCCGGCAGCAGCCGCTTGAGCGCCAGACCCGCGCTGAGCAGCGCGAAGGCCGCTACGACCGCCCACATGACGTTGGCTCCGGTGGCGGCGAGGGCGCCTCCTGTGCCGAGTGCTGCGGCGCCGGTGCTTGCGTTGTACATGTCACCAATTCCTTTCTTTTTTGAATAGTGCGTCCCAGAACGCTTTGGCCTGGGCCGCCTGGAGAAACAGGTCGAAAGCCATTTCGACCACCACAAGCGCGCCGATGAACATCTGCAGGGGACCGCGTTTGCGGACGGTCACCGCGCGCTCGAGCGAGAAGATCACCGTGATGGCCATCCACATCGGTTTGATGGTGAGATGGCCGGTGGCGATCAGGGCTATTACCACCGAGCTGAGGTAGATGATGACGACGAGCAGACCTACCAGGGACAGGAGTTGCCGTCCCCAGTAGTTGCGCGTCACCCGCGTCCAGCCGTAGTCGGAGAGGTTTTCCAGCGCACCGCGCTTCCAGCGCACCCGTTGCTTGAACAGCTCCGACCAGGTGGGCATCACCTCGGTCATCAGCGTGCACTTCGGCGGGCAGATGATCCGGAAGCCCAGGTGCAGGATGGCCAGGGTGAGTTCGTTGTCCTCGGTCAGCACCCGGGTGTCGTACACGTGGCCGTCCCCGGGCAGTTCCCGGACCCGCCGCGCGACTACGACCTCTTTGATGGTCAGCGCCCGGAACAGCGTCGCGGTGCCGGTCAGTACGAGGGCCTTGCCGGCCAGGCGCTCCACGTCACGCATGTAGCGCGCGTACTCGTTGCGCTGCATCGTCCCGATGAAGCCGCCGCCGGGCTTCCCGGTGAAGGTGCCGCCGACAGCGGCGTATTTCCCGCTCGCCAGTCGGATCAGAGCCTGTTCGAGGAACTCCGAGTTGAGCGCCGAGTCGGCGTCCATCACCAGGACCGCGTCGAGCGCGCCCATCTGTGGCAGCACCCGGTCCAGGACCTGGTTGAGTCCGCCGGCCTTCTTGTGCATGTTGTCCACGGTGGTGAAGACCTGGACGCCGTAGCTGTGCGCGATTTCCACAGTCCGGTCCGAGCAGTTGTCCGCGATCACGATGATCCGAGCCGGCGGACGGGTCTGTGCGAGGAGCGACTCGATCGTCTCGGCGATCTGGTCTTCCTCGTTGTGCGCCGGGACCAGGGCGGTGATCTTCATGTGCTCGAGCGGGGCGGCTGGCAGGGATCTCCGCCGTCGCCGTTTGGGCTTGAGCTTGAAGGGTTCCGCCCGCGTCGGGGCGTGCTTACGCCGCCGCCCCTGTCCGGCACCGGCCGGCACCACGTCCGGCTGCGGCTGGTATCCCGGCTTGAGCAGCCGGATGACCCCCGTGTCGGTCAGATCCGGCGTCGGATCCGGCGTCGGATCGGAACGCGCGGGACCGTTCTCTGAAATCTTCGGCAGGACGACGGTTGACGGATTCTCGTAGGTGCGCTCAGGCGATTCGATCCACCCGTGTTGGCTCGACAGGACAACCCCCCTGGATCTTCCCGTATACCGGCAATCGTCCGAAAAGATCAGGTATTTGTAAACATGATCTGAATCACCGTCCGAATAGCTCCGCTATGCGCGTTTCGGGAAATTAACGGGCGCTTAACGGCATTTGCGGTGTCTGTCGATCGGGGCGACCGAAGTCCCGACCTCGACGGGGTCGGGACTTCGGCCCGGCACGCCTGATGAATCAGGGTGTTTGGTGGTATTTCAGGCGTTGTTGCTGGCCCGGCGACGTCCCATGTACACAGCACCGGCTCCGCCGAGCAGCAGGGCGCCCGCGATGCCGCCGCTGATGCCCGCGGTGTTGCCGCTGTCGCCGGCGCCGGTCTCGGCGAGGTCGGCCTTGGCCTCGGCGACCGGGACCCAGTCCACGGTGACGTCGGGGTTCTTCGTACCCGGCTCGACGACCGGGCGGGACGGCTCCTCAGGCGTAGAGGCGGTGGGCGGTACTGCCGACGGCTTGGCCGAACTGCTGGCCGGAGCGGGAGCCGAGGTCGACGGCTTCACCGAATCCGACGGCTTGGCCGACGGCTTGACGGACTCTGACGGCTTGTCCGAAGGTTTCCCCGACTCCGACGGCTTGACCGACTCCGACGGCTTGACCGACTCGGACGGCTTCGTCGGGGTGTCGGGCGAAGCTGACGGGCTGGCCGGCGCGCTGCTGGACGCCGACGGCACCGGGGTGGGCCCGACCGGCGGGATCTTGCAGTTCAGCGTGCCCGCGAAGGACTTCTCGAAGCCGGCCGCGTTGACCTTGACGTTGTACGCCGTGTCCTCGGCGACCTGCACGAAGTGGTGCTTCGTCTCGCCGGGCTTGACGGTGAGCTTGTCCGCGCCGCCGGTGGCTGTGCCTATGGAGAACACCGCGTCGGCGTCACCGGAGTTGGTCAGCGTCACATCGACGCCGCCCTTGGCGCAGTCCTCCTTCAAGGCCGCACCCGGGAGCGCGGTCTTCTGCTTGTCCCAGCTGACCGTGGCGGCGCCCTTGACGGTGACGTCCGTCGAGCCGGCCGTGATGAGCGTCTGGGTCTTCTTGCGGCTCTCGCCGAGGAAGACACGACCGATGTTGACCCCGGCCTTGGCCTCTGCCGTCAGCTTCACCGAACCCGGCTTGGTGCCGGCCGGGACCTTCACGTACAGGTTGCTGTCCTTGACCGCGGTGGTCAGCGGTGCGCCGGCCTGGTCGACGAGTGTGACCCCGGCGGGGGCCTGTCCGTCGATGGTGACCTTGACGGCGTCCCGGGCTGTGGTCTTGACGGTGACCGGGCCGACTCCGGGCTGGTCGCCGTCGTTGCCGTTGGTCTGCTCCGGGGTGAGCCGCAGCGACGCGGTCGGTTCCTCCGCGAGGCCGACGTTGGCCTTGCCGACGAGGTAGTTGTACAGCGCGGTGATGTCGGCGTTGTCACCTCGGCTGCCGAGCCAGTTGTCCCAGCCGCCGGACCGCAGGGCCACATCGTTGCTGAAGTGCCAGACGGCGGCCTGCGTGGCAGCGGTGGCCTCGGCCTCGGAGAGGTCGTACTTCTTGTCCTTGCCGCGGCCCTTCAGGGGCAGCCCGGCGGTCTTGGAGAGCGCGGTCAGGTCGAGGACGTTCGGGTACGAGTTGTTCAGCACCCAGTTGATCTTGGACACCTTGGCGGTGTCCTGGAGCCAGGAGTCCTTCCAAGCGCCCTCTTCGTACGTCGCGTTGCCGCTGACGCCCGTTTCCAGATCGATGCAGTAGACGAGGGTCTGGCCGCGCCGGCCGTCACCCAGGACCATGAGACCGGTCTGGACGTTCTCCCGGCCGTGCTTCGTCTGGAGGGAAACGCTGCCCTTGGTCCCCTTCTTGGTGCCCTCGAACCGCATCGGGACCTGGTCGGCGGCATTCGCGACGGGAGCCAGGGTGAGCGCGGTGGCGGCGGTGAGGCCGGCTATCGCCAGCATCGATCCGGCGCGGGTGGTGGCCCGCTGTGTCCAGAACATGAAAAGGAATGCTCCTCGCGAGAAACAGGAAGGGGCGGCCGTTTCAGCATTGAACCGGGGCAAAACACCCGGCGCCGGAAATTCCCACTCCGGCGGGCCGCCGGGGACAGCTTTCAGGCCGCGCGTACGTACCGTCAATTCGCGGCGCGGAACAATTCGACGCTTCCGCCGACGCTGATCCTTCTACCGTGCTCACGCCGGGTCCAACGGGAGGGGGCGTGAGTAATATCACGCCAGTCCGGGGCGGAACTTCGAAGCGGAAACCGTCCGGTAACGCGTCGGGGGTGACTGCCTGGGCCATTCAGCTGACATTGAACGCCCGAAAGATGCTATATGGACACTTTGTCCATCTTTTTCATCATACAGAGCAATTAATCCATCCGGTTTTCCATAACAGTCGCGAAATATGCGGCTTTCGTCGTCCCAAAGCCTACGGAACCGCCGAATGTGATTGCTAAAATCCCCAAGCTGCGGAGCCGGGCCTGGCAACACACGGGAAGGGGCCCCGGCAGCCGAACTCAGGGAGTACAGCGCGTATGGCGAACACTGTCCAAAGGCCGCCCGGCTTACGACGTGACGCGGCGTCACGGCACCGCAGCCGACGGCGCGCCTCCCCACCGGACATCGTCTCCGAACAGACCGGCCTGCTCCCCGTCCCGCCCAACGACCGGGAGAAGTACAACTACGTCAAACGCAACCTGTGGGTGCTCTCCCTCTTCTCCTTCCTCGGCTTCCTCGGCCTGCTCGTCAGCCAGTTCCGGCTGACCTTCAGCTCCGCCTGGTTCTGGGTCTACACGCCGGTCCTCATGTTCGTCGCGGCCGACTACCTGGTGTCCTTCTGGGTCAACGGCGTCAGCAGGGACTTCGACATCCGGGCCCACCGCCGCCTCGTCAACAACTGGCACCCCGGTGAACACCCCTCCGTGGACGTGTTCCTGCCGATCTGCGGCGAACCGGCCGACGTCCTGCGCAACACCTGGACGTACGTCACCCGGCTCCAGGAGCAGTACCGGGGCCACGTCTCGACCTACGTCCTGGACGACGGCGCCAACCCCGAAGCCGAGGCGCTGGCCGCCGAGTTCGGCTTCGTCTACGGCACCAGGCCCGACCGCGGCGTGTGCAAGAAGGCCGGAAACCTCAACTTCGGGCTCAGCTTCTCCGACGGCAAGTACGTCCTCATCCTCGACGCCGACTTCGCCCCCCGGCACGACCTGCTCGACGAAGTCCTGCCGTACCTCGAAACCGACGCCCGCCTCGGCATCGTGCAGACCCCGCAGTACTTCCACGTACTGGACTGGCAGAACTGGGTCGAACGCGGCGCGGGGGCCATCCAGGAGCTCTTCTACCGCTTCGTCCAGGTCTCCCGGAACAGCCGCGACGCCGCGATATGCGTCGGCAGCTGCGCGGTCTACCGGCGCGAAGCGCTGGATGAGAACGGCGGCATATCCCAGGTCTCCCACACCGAGGACGTGTTCACCGGATTCGACCTCGCCCGGCACGGCTGGCGGCTGCGCTACATCCCCATCGCCCTGTCCACCGGCCTGTGCCCCAACACCGTCAGCGCCTTCTACAACCAGCAGTACCGCTGGTGCTACGGCTCGATCCAGATGATGGTCGACACGAAGTTCTGGACCGCGAACCTCCGTCCCGTCACCCGGCTCTGCTACATATCGGGCTACCTGTACTACATCCAGACGGCGCTGTTCGTCTTCATCGCCCCGCTGATCCCCGTCATGCTGCTGCTCATCGCCCCCGAGACGGTCGACATCGACTCGGTGTGGTGGACATGCCGAGCCTGGTCTACGCCGCGCTGGTCTACCCGTTGTGGCACCGCAACCCCTACCGGCTCGAAGCGTACGGTGTGCAACTGCTGTGCAGCTGGGCCCACGTGTTCGCCATCTGGGACTGCATCAGGGGACGCCAGATGGGCTGGGAGCCCACCGGCGGCAGCACGGTCAAGGACAAGAACCACCGGATGTTCCTCGGCGTGGGCATCTGGTCCGGCGGCGCCACCCTCGGCTGGCTGGGCCTCGCACTGTGGCGCATGGTCGGCACGGACCCGGTGAACTTCGGCTTCGTCTTCGGCGCGGGACTCTTCTACGCGCTGTCCATAGGACGCGTCCTGGTCGAGCCCCGGACGGCGGTCGTCGCGTGACCCGCACCGCCGACCGCACCCGCACCGCACTCGCCGCGTCCGCACTCGCCATCGTCCTTGCCGCGACCGGCTGTTCCGGATCCTCCGGGGACTCCGCAAAGACACCCGGCGGGGGAACCCCAGCACCCCTGCCAGGCGACGCCGGGACAACCGGCGACCCTGCGGCGAAGCCGGGCGAATCCGGGAAGACCGACCCCAAGAAGGGGCCGGAAATCCCATACGACATAGGCCCGTTGCTGCGCCCGAAGAGCAAATACCTCGGCGTGGCACTGGACGGCGTCCCCGCCGACGTCAAACCACTGAAGGCCTACACGACGACCATCGGCAAGACCCCGAACCTGGTGGAGTTCTACGCAGCCTGGGGCCACGGCTTCGACACCGACGGCGCACGGCGCGTCTGGGAGGCCGGTGCGGTCCCGTACGTCGCCTGGGAACCCTTCACGCCGACGATGAAAGAGATCGCCGCCGGGAAAACCGACGACTACGTACGGAAGTTCGCATACGCGGTGCGCGACCTGAACGTCCCCGTGGCGCTCAGCATCGGGCATGAGATGAACGGCCACTGGTTCGAGTGGGGCACCAAGACGACCAGTCCCGCCGACTTCGTCAAAGCCTGGAAACACGTACACGACCTGTTCACCCAGGCCGGGGCCACCAACGTGCTGTGGGTGTGGAACCCGAACGTGACCGTCCCGGTCCCGGACGTCCCCCTCGCACCGCTGTACCCGGGCGACGCGTACGTCGACTGGATCGGCATCACCGGCTACTACACCAAGACCGGGCCCAAGGACTTCGCGACGCTGTTCAAGCCCACCGCACAGGAGGTCCGCACCTTCACCAAGAAGCCGGTCCTCGTCACCGAGACCGGCTCACAGGCGGGCCCGCGCAAGGCGAAGGACATCGCCGACCTGACGAAGTCGGTGGCCGCTGACCCGGACTTCCTCGGCTTCATCTGGTTCGAGTACAACAAGGAGTCCGACTGGCGGGCCACCGCGGACCCGGCGGCACTCGCGGCCTTCAAACAGGGCATCACGGACCGGAGTTACGGCTTCGACGTGAGGAAGCCTTGATGGCGGGTCGCCGTGCCGCGCCGAAACCGCGCGGCATCCGGCGGCGCGCCGTCGAAGAAGTCACCGAACGGCCGGTCGGACAGCCCACCGGGCACTTAGAAGAAGTCACCGAACGGCCGGTCGGACAGCCCACACGGCACTTAGCCGAGCGGCCCGCCGGAGGCCTCGTCGAAGCCGCCACCGCACCGCTGCCGGTCCTCCGGCCCAAGGGCACGGTCGCGGTACGCCCCCGCACCCGGCCGCCCGTCCCAGTGCGGCACTACCGGACCCCGCCACCGCCGCCCGCACCGCCCCGCCGGATGTGGGTCAGCCGCGCCCTCCTCGCCGTCATCCTGCTCGTCCAGGCGGTGATGACCCTCAGCCTGCACAACACCGCGTTCCAGGACGAAGCGCTGTACCTCTACGCGGGCCACGAGGAGATCGCCAACCTGCGGGACGGCACGCCACTGTCGGCCGACTACGCCGGCTACTTCTCCGGCGTCCCGGTCCTCTACCCGGTGGCCGCCGCGTTCTTCGACGGCCTCGGCGGCCTCGCCGCCGCCCGCGGCTTCAGCCTCTTCTGCATGCTCGGCACCACAGCCCTGCTGTACTCCCTGACCCGGCTGCTGTTCAACGAACGCGTCGGACTGAGCGCCGCGGCCCTGTTCGGGGTGGCCACCCCGGTGCTGTTCCTGGGGAACTTCGCCACCTTCGACGCCCCGGCCGTGGCGCTGCTCGCGCTCGGGACGTGGAGCGCGGTCCGCTTCGCCCGCGCCGACCGCCCGTACTACCTGGCCGCAGCCCCGGCCCTCGCCCTGGCAGTCGGGGTCAAGTACGCGGCCCTGATGTTCGTGCCCACCGTGGCGGCGGTGGCCGCGCTCGCCGCGTTCCCGTTCCACGCCTGGCGGGCCCTCCTCCGGGCCGTCCTGCTGTCAGCCGCCGCCGCTGCCCTGCTCGGCCTGTCGGTCCTGATCCTCGGCGCCGGCGCGCTCAAAGGAGTCACCTTCACCACGACCAACCGGATCGCGGGTGACTCACCCACCTGGGGGATGGTCCACAACTCCTGGACCTGGGCCGGCCTGGTCTTCCTGCTCGCAGCCCTCGGCACCGTCGCCTACACCCGCCGGGCCCGTACGGAAGAACAGAACACCGGACCGCGCAACCCCTTCCCCGCCGAAGCGCACACCACCCGGATCGAGAGATGGTGGCGCCTCACCCTCAGCCTGGTGCTCACCGGCACCGCAGTGCTGCCGCTGGCCTACCAGATCCACCTGCACACCCACGTCTCGCTGCACAAGCACCTCGGCTTCGGCCTCCTGTTCGCCGCGCCCATGGCCGGCATCGGCCTCACCCGGATATTCGGCGAACACTTCCGCCGCCCGCAGATCGGCGTCGCAGTCTGGGTCCTGGTCACCGTGCTGGGCCTCAGCCAGGCGCAGAACCTGTTCCACTCATGGCCCGACTCGGCCAAAGCCGTCCAGACCGTACGGCCGCACCTGAAACCTGACGGGCACTACCTCACCGACGTCTACGAAGTACCGGTCTACTACTTGCGGCCCGGGACGAGCCCGACCCAGTGGACCTCCCCGTACTACTTCCAGTACGACCAGCCAGGACGCGCCCCCCTGACCGGGCCGGACGCCTACCGCACAGCCGTCAACGACGGCTGGTTCGACCTGATCCTCTTCGAGAACAACACCTCAACCTTCAACGCCACGCTCACCCAGACCGTCCGCGACAGCGGCCGCTACCGACTGCGCGCCTCCCTGCCACAGCCCGGGAACGTCGGCACCTACTACATCTGGGTCAAATCCTGACCCGGCCCGGCCCGGGTCCCCGGCACCACCCCCGTGCGGGACAATTGTCGGAGAGCGACCAGCACCAGGTCCCGGTCGCTCCAAGACCCGTCATCCGCCTCGACCAGGAGACGCATTCGTGAAGGCGCACAAGCTCGACGGCAAGGCCACAGCGGCACAGATCAAGGCCGAGCTGGCCACCCGCGTCCAGGCCCTCAAAGCCCGCGGGATCACCCCGGGCCTGGGCACCGTCCTGGTCGGCGACGACCCCGGCAGCCGCTCCTACGTGGCGGGCAAGCACCGCGACTGCGCCGAAGTCGGCATCGCCAGCATGCAGCGCCAACTGCCCGACGACGCCTCCCAGGCCGACGTCGAAGCAGTGGTCCTCGAACTCAACGCGGACCCCACCTGCACCGGCTACATCGTCCAGCTGCCACTGCCCCGGCACCTCGACGCCAACAAGGTCCTCGAACTCATGGACCCGCAGAAGGACGCCGACGGCCTCCACCCGATGAACCTCGGCCGCCTCGTCCTGGGCGAGGAGGCCCCGCTGCCGTGCACCCCGCGCGGCATCGTCGAGCTGCTGCGCCGCTACGACGTGCCGATCAACGGCGCCGAGGTGTGCGTCATCGGTCGCGGCGTCACCGTCGGCCGCCCGCTCGGCCTGCTGCTCACCCGCCGCAGTGAGAACGCCACCGTCACCCTGTGCCACACCGGCACCAAGGAGATGGCCCTGCACGCCCTCCAGGCCGACATCATCATCGCCGCGGCCGGCGTCCCGGGGCTCATCAGCGCCGACATGGTCAAGGCCGGCGCGGCCGTCCTCGACGTCGGCATCACCCGCACCGAGCACGGACTGGTCGGCGACGTCCACCCCGAGGTCTACGAGAAGGCCGCCTGGGTCGCCCCCATGCCCGGCGGCGTCGGCCCGATGACCCGCGCGATGCTGCTCACCAACGTCGTCGAGGCAGCCGAGCGGCAGGCCGCCCGGCTGTGAAGGCGGCGAGCCCCGAGCCCGGCGGCAAGGCCGGCACGTACACCCCGGAGGGGGGCACCTCCCCGGTCGGCCCGGCGGGCATCCGCGAGTGGCCGGCGGTCCTGGTGTTCTCCTGCCTGGCGGTGTCCCTGTTGTCCGGCTCGATCTTCGGGTTCCGGACCGGCTCGATCATGATCGGGGCGACGCTGGTGCTGGCCGCCGGGCTGCGGCTGGTGCTGCCCGAGGTCGGGGTCCTGGCCGTCCGCAGCCGGTTCACCGACATATCGGTGCTGCTGTTCCTCACGGTCGCGGTGGTGCTGCTCGGCCTGTCGGTACCCCCGCCGCTGATAGACCTGCCGCTGATGCCGTCCCGTACCGGGGTCAAATAGGCGCCGTTTCCCGGTGACCGGGGCCACCGGACGGCGGAGTAGTCTGACCGCCGAAGCGTCCCGGACATGAGCTTTAATCCGCCAGGTACCCAGGAGACCAACGCAATGACCCGCACCCCCGTCAACGTCACTGTCACCGGCGCAGCCGGCCAGATCGGCTACGCGCTCCTCTTCCGCATCGCCTCGGGCCAGCTGCTCGGCGCAGACGTGCCGGTCAAGCTCCGCCTCCTGGAGATCCCGCAGGGCGTCAAGGCCGCCGAGGGCGTCGCCATGGAGCTCGACGACTGCGCGTTCCCGCTGCTCGCGGGCATCGACATCTTCGACACCCCCACCGAGGGCTTCGCGGGCGCCAACGTCGCGCTGCTCGTGGGCGCCCGCCCGCGTACGGCCGGCATGGAGCGCGGTGACCTGCTCGCCGCCAACGGTGGCATCTTCAAGCCGCAGGGCGAGGCCATCAACGCCGTCGCGGCCGACGACATCAAGGTGCTCGTGGTCGGCAACCCGGCCAACACCAACGCGCTCATTGCACAGCGGCACGCGCCGGACGTCCCGGCCGAGCGCTTCACCGCCATGACCCGTCTGGACCACAACCGCGCGCTGACGCAGCTCGCGAAGAAGGCCGGCGTGTCCGTCGCGGACATCAAGAAGCTGACCATCTGGGGCAACCACTCGGCGACGCAGTACCCGGACATCTTCCACGCGGAGATCTCCGGCAAGAACGCCGCCGAGACGGTCAACGACCAGACGTGGCTCGCCGACGACTTCATCCCGACCGTCGCCAAGCGCGGTGCGGCGATCATCGCGGCCCGCGGCGCGTCCTCGGCGGCTTCGGCCGCCAACGCGGCGGTCGACCACGTCCACACCTGGGTCAACGGCACCGCCGCCGGCGACTGGACGTCGATGGGTGTCGTCTCCGACGGTTCCTACGGTGTGCCGGAGGGGCTGATCTCGTCCTTCCCCGTCACCACCAAGGACGGCAAGTGGGAGATCGTCAAGGGCCTGGAGATCGACGCGTTCTCCCGCGGTCGCATCGACGCCTCGGTGGCCGAGCTGTCCGAGGAGCGCGACGCGGTGCGCGAGCTGGGCCTCATCTAGCACTGGACCTCAGCTGAGCCGATCCGGCACTGAACTGACGCAGGAGAAACCCGGCCCCGACGGTGACACCACCGTCCGGGCCGGGTTTTTTCGTACGGAGGAACCGACGCTCGGTCAAGGACTCGTGCGGGAGCGTTCCAACAGCCGGTTCAGCACCACTGTGCTGCGCGTCTTCAACACCACCGGCTCCCGCCGGATCGTCTCAAGCACCGTCTCGAGGTGCCGGACATCGGCCGCCATCAGGCGCACGACCGCGTCGGCCTCGCCGGTCACCGTGTCCGCGGTGACGACTTCGGGGAAACGCTCCAGGCACTCCAGGAGCTTCGCCGGGGAAGTGCGCGGAACGCAGTAGACCTCCACCCACGCCTCCGTCGTCCAGCCGAAAGCCCGGGGGTCGATCCGTACGGTGAAGCCCTGGATGATCCCGTCGCGCCGGAGCCGGTCCACCCGCCGCTTCACCGCGGGGGCCGACAGGCCGACGTCGACGCCGATGACCGAGAAGCTCGCGCGGGCGTCCCGCAGCAGGCAGGTGACGATCCGCGAATCGAGATCGTCGAGGGAGAGGTTCGAGGTGCGCGACACGAGTCCATGGTGAACCCCAGCTCCGGCTGGGGTGTCCGTATTGCGATAACCGGTCGCGGAACCAGGAGCGCGGTGCACAGGACCGGGCGTGCGCCCGCGGGGACGCACGCCCGGTCCCGTCGGCCGGTCGTCAGGACAGCACGGCCCGCAGCTGCTCCAGCGCCCAGTCCAGATCGTCCTTCGAGATCACCAGCGGCGGCGCGATCCGGATCGTCGAACCGTGGGTGTCCTTCACCAGCACACCGCGCTCCATCATCGCCTGCGACACCTGGCGGCCCGTCCCGCGTGACGGGTGGATGTCCACCCCCGCCCACAGACCGCGACCGCGCACCGCGGTCACCGTGCCGTCGCCGATCAACGACTCCAGCTCGCGGTGCAGGTGCTCGCCCAGCTCCGCGGACCGCAGCTGGAACTCGCCGGTCCGCAGCATCGCCAGGACCTCCAGGCCGACCGCGCACGCGAGGGGGTTCCCACCGAACGTCGAGCCGTGCTCACCGGGCCGGAAGACCCCCAGCACATCCCGCGACGACACGACACCCGACACCGGCACGACGCCGCCGCCCAGCGCCTTGCCCAGGATGTACATGTCCGGCACGACCCCCTCGTGCTCACACGCGAAGGTGCGGCCCGTACGGCCCAGCCCTGACTGGATCTCATCGGCGATGAACAGCACGTCGTTCTCGGCGGTCAACTGCCGCACCGCGGCCAGATAACCCGGCGGCGGCACCAGCACCCCGGCCTCGCCCTGGATCGGTTCGAGCAGCACCGCCACGGTGTTCCGGTCGATCGCGGCGCGCATCGCCTCCACGTCGCCGTACGGCACCACTTCGAACCCGGGGGTGTACGGACCGAAGTGCCGCCGCGCCTCGTCGTCCGTCGAGAAACTCACGATCGTCGTGGTCCGGCCGTGGAAGTTCTCCGCCGCCACGATGATCTTCGCGCGCCCGTCCGGCACACCCTTGACCTCGTAACCCCACTTGCGGGCGGTCTTCACGGCGGTCTCGACCGCCTCCGCGCCGGTGTTCATCAGCAGGACCATCTCCATGCCGGCCAACTCGGCCAGCTGCTGGCAGAACGGTGCGAACTGATCGTTGTGGAACGCCCGGCTGGTCAGTGTCACCCGGTCCAGTTGCCGCTTCGCCGCCTCGATCAACCGCACATTGCGGTGCCCGAAGTTCAGCGCGGAATAACCCGCCAGCATGTCCAGGTAACGCTTGCCCTCGACATCGGTCATCCACGCGCCCTCCGCCTCGGCCACCACGACCGGGAGCGGATGGTAGTTGTGCGCGCTGTACCTGTCGGCGGTCTCGATCAGCTGTGCGCTGCCCGGCTGCGTGTCGTGCTGCGTGCTCAACGCGTACGTCCCTTCAACAAAGATCCGAAGCACCGGCGGATGACCGGTGCCGAATCCCTCCGCGGACCCCCTTGTGAGGGAGCGGCACGGAAAGCCGCCGTCCTCGGGCTGTCTAACGAGCGTCGGACAGTTCGAGTACGCAACTGCGCACACCCGCGCCGTGCGGGTGGTACGCGGACATCTCCAAGGACACCGGCCGGAAGCCGTGCCGGGCCAACGCGGCGCCGAAACCGGGCGCGCCGGCGGGCAGGACCACGTTCAGCCCGTCGCTGACCGCGTCCAGGCCGAACGCCAGGGCGTCCTCCTCGCCGACGGTGATCAACTCGGGGAACAGTCGGGCCAGGACCAGCTGTGCCTGGGTCGAGAACGCCGCCGGGAAGTACGCGGCGACGCCGTCGGCCAGCACGGACAGGGCGGAGCCGAGTGCGTGGAAGCGCGGATCGACCAGCTCGACCGGGACGACGGGGCGCCCGAGGAAGTCCCCGGCCTCGCGGTGGGCGGGCAGTTCGGTGTGCGGGCCGTACGCGGCGATCAGCCAGGGACCCGCCGCGACCAGGTCGGCCTCGCCCTCGTGGGCGAACACGGGCTCAAACCGGCTGCGGAAGCCCCGGTCGGCGAACCAGCGGAGGTATTCGGGCCCCTGGGCGAGTTGTTCGGTGCGGCGGAACCTGGCCCCGAGGACCCGGCCGTCGACGACCGTGGCGGCCCGCCCGGCGAGCACCATCCACGGCAGCCCGACCCTGGGCGGGATCAGGCTGACCCGGTGGCCCAGCGCGATGAGGTTGGTGCGCAGGGCGTTCCACTGCTCGTGCGCGGCCGGACCGGCACCCGGGCCGTTGAGGTGGGTGGGCGGGCACATCAGGAAGTGGCGGGCCCGCGCCTGCCGGGGGGACTTACGCGCCTGGGCCCGCTGCCGCCGGGGCCGGGGGAGCCGCACCTGGCCGGTGGCTGTGCGGGCGGCCGACCCCTTGGCGGGAGAGGTCGACGTGTCTTCGAAACGGTCGCAGGGCGAGCTGAGGTGCACGTGATCTCCCCCTGGAGTGTGGAGCGGGAATTCGCGGACCGGTGGGGTCCGCTTGTTCCGGCGTCGGTGCCGGCATCGGCACGGCCCCGGGCTGACGGGTTCACCACGCCGGGGTCGGTGGAACCCGCGGCAGGGTTCCCGTCGCTGTATGTGATCGGGTACGCAGCGTGCTGGTTCGGAGCCCAGCTTAAGCGCAAGCAGCCGCGCCGTGTGTGCCCTAATCGTGCGTGGAATTGGTGGATCGTTGCGCTGAATGGCCTAATGCCGGTGGATCGTTGTCCGAGTGGTCCGCGGGCCGGATCCCGGTGGTCCGGTTCCGGTCCGCAAATATGAGTGGGCGCGCCCGGCGCCGCGGACCGACATTCCAGTTGGCGAAACCCGTTGGGGATCACCGCGCGGCACCTGAGAGAATGCGGTCATGGTCTCGCCGCGTCCCCGCTCCCTGTCCGGTATCCAGCCCACCGCCGACTCGTTCCACCTCGGCAACTACCTGGGTGCGGTCCGTCAGTGGGTCGCGCTCCAGGAGACCCATGACGCCTTCTACATGGTCGTCGACCTGCACGCGATCACCCTGCCGCAGGACCCCGCGAAGCTCCGTGCGCGTACCCGCGCCTCGGCCGCCCAGCTGCTCGCCGCCGGGCTCGACCCGGAGCGCTGCACCCTGTTCGTGCAGAGCCACGTGCCCGAGCACGCCCAGCTCGGCTGGATCATGAACTGCCTCACCGGCTTCGGCGAAGCCGCCCGGATGACCCAGTTCAAGGACAAGTCCGCCAAACAGGGCAGCGACCACACGTCGGTCGGCCTGTTCACGTACCCGATCCTGCAGATCGCCGACATCCTCATCTACCAGGCCGACGCCGTGCCGGTCGGCGCGGACCAGCGGCAGCACGTCGAGCTCACCCGCGACCTCGCCCAGCGGTTCAACGCCCGCTTCGGCGAAACCTTCACGGTGCCGGCCCCGTACATCGTCAAGGAGACGGGCCGGATCACCGACCTGCAGGACCCGACGATCAAGATGAGCAAGTCGGCGTCGTCGCCCAAGGGCATCGTCGACCTCCTCGACGACCCGAAGGCCGCGGCGAAGAAGATCCGCAGCGCGGTCACCGACACCGGCACCGAGGTCCGGTTCGACGAGGAGGACAAACCCGGCGTCTCCAACCTGCTCACCATCCACTCGGCGTTCTCCGGCACCCCGGTCGCCGAGCTTGAGGAGCGGTTCGCCGGCGGCGGCTACGGCGACTTCAAGAAGGAGGTCGCCGAGGTCCTCGTCGACTTCCTGGTGCCCTTCCAGGAGCGTGTCCGCGGCTACCTCGAAGACCCCGCCGAGCTGGACCGCGTCCTGGCCGTCGGCGCGGCGAAGGCGCGTGCCGTCGCCGGGCCCGTCCTGGCCAAGGCGTACGACCGCATCGGCTTCCTGCCCCCGGCGAAGGGCTGACCGGCGTGACCGGGGCGGCGCCGGCGGGCGGGGCGCACACCATCGGTGTGTCCATCGCCGTCCCCGAACCGCACGGCACGCTGCTGCAGCGCTGGCGGGCCGGCTTCGGCGACCCGCTGGCCTCGGCCATCCCCACGCACGTCACCCTGCTGCCGCCCACCGAGGTGGACGGAGCGGATCTGCCCGCGGCCGAGGAGCACCTGCGGGCCGTCGCCGCCGACGAACGGCCGTTCGAGCTATTGCTTCGCGGCACCGGCACCTTCCGCCCGGTCTCCCCGGTCGTCTTCATCGCCGTCGCCAAGGGCATCGCCGACTGCGAACGCCTGGAGACCGCCGTCCGCAGCGGCCCCCTCGCCCGCGAACTCGCCTTCCCGTACCACCCGCACGTCACCGTCGCCCACCACCTGGCGGACGACGTCATGGACCACGCCTTCCAGACACTCGCCGACTACGAGGCCGCCTTCACGATCCCCGGGTTCAGCCTGTACGTCCACGGCGACGACGGCATCTGGCGGCCCAAGTGCTACTACGCCTTCCAGGCCCTCCCCGGAATGACCGCACCTTGAGAAGGGCATGCGTACGCCCGTGGCATGGACTGATCGCATCGCTTCCTGGCCGTACGTCGGCCCGGTCTGGCGCGCCTACTCGCGGTACAACGACAAACGCGGCGACCGCCTGGCCGCAGCCGCGGCCTACTACGGCTTCCTGTCGCTGTTCCCGCTGCTGACCCTGGCCGCCGCGGTCATCGCCGGCATCCTGGACCCAAGCCGGGTCAAACAGCTCAAAGACAAGATCTCCGAACAGATCCCCGGCGTCGCCGACAAGATCGACATTGATGCGCTGGTGGACAACGCCGGCACCGTCGGCGTGGTCGGCGGCGTCCTGCTCCTGATCGCCGGGACCAGCTGGATCGACGCCGTACGCTCAGCCATCCGGACGATATGGGGCGAGGTCGAAGCCCCCGGCAACATGATCACGGGCAAGCTCGCGGACATCGGGGTGCTCATCGGACTCGGTCTGACCATGGGACTGTCCGTCGCCGCCTCCGGCTTCGCCACCGTCGTCATCGGACAACTGTCCGACACCATCGGCCTGGCCGGCAACCCCGTGGGGCGGATCCTCCTCCAGGTCGCCGCCTTCGCCGTCGCCGTCGGCGCGAGCCTGTTGCTCTTCCTCTACCTGCTCGTCGGCGTGCCCCGCCTGCAGATGCACCGCCGGGTCGCCGTCCAGGGCGCGCTCATCGGCGCGGTCGGCTTCGAGATCCTCAAGGTCCTGGTCTCCTCGTACATGGCCGGCGTCGCCGGAAAGAGCATGTACGGAGCCTTCGGCGTCCCCATCGCCCTGCTCCTGTGGATCTACTTCGTCAACCGGCTCATGCTGTTCTGCGCCGCCTGGACCGCCGTCATGGAGACCGCGCGGGACACGACAGTCCGCTACATCACCGTCGCCGAGGACCCGGGCCCGGAGCGCCGCTTCCCCGACCACCCGGCCCCCGAACGCCGCCGCATCGGCCCCTACATCGCGGGAGTCCTCAGCACCGCGGGCGCCGGAGTGGTCCTGGAGAGGCTCACCAGGAACGGCGGACGCAACCGGACGAGAACCTGATCGCACGGAGGAAGGCCCCGGCGTGCTGCCGGGGCCCCGGTGACACCTTGGGCAGACTCCGTGCGCCGGTATCGGACATCGCAGTCCACCGATCAAGAAGGCGAGCAACCGGGTGGATGAGTCTTCGACCCCGGTGGTGGTCGGGCGGACCACCACCGCCCGCCCGTCGGCCGTGCCAGCGGACGGTGGTGGTCGGGACTGGCTGCTCCCCGAGAGCTCGCCGGGACGTGCGACGAACACGCCGTTCCCGGTTCACGCGCCTCCCCGCCGGATCCACCGGCGGGGAGGCGTTGACCTTCGAGCGGCTTCAGGAACGCCGCCCGCAGTCGTAGCCGGGGTCAGCCGCCGAAGCGGTTACGGGACGATGGTGCAGTTGTTGACGGTTCCGGTGTTGGCGGGGAGGAAGTGGCACAGGTTGGTGCCCGCGTTGCCGTCGACAGTGCCGAAGTTGCTGTCGCTCGGGTGGAAGCCGCCGGCGGTGCCGGTGGCGGTGATGTCGTCATCCCCTGTGCCGCCGTTGATGACACCGGCGTTACCGACCCCGTTACCGTTGCTACCGACGCCACCGCTGGCTCTGACCACGTCGTTTCCGCCACCGCCATTGATGGTTGCATTGTTACCGTTGTTGCCCAGATCGACGCCGTTGCCGCCGGTGACGGTGATGGCGTCCACCCCGGCGCTGCCGGTGATCGTGCCGTTGCTGTTGCCGGCGCCACCATTGGAGCCGCGGCCGGTGCCGGTGCCGCCGGTGGCGGTGATCGTGACGCTGCCGGTGATGGTGCCGCCGTTGTTGCCGTCGCCGGCGTCGGCGAAGCCGGTGGTATCACCTTGGATGACGTCGCCGCCGGTGGCGGTGACGCTGCCGCCGTTCGTGCTGCCGGTGAGGGTGCCGATGTTGCCGTGGCCGCCCGTGGGGTTGGCACCGGCACCGGCGTTGTCGCCGGTGCCGCCGGTGGCGGTGATGGTGCTGGCGGTGCCGGCGCCACCGGTGATGGTGCCGCTGTTGCCGACCCCGCCAACCAGGCCGTCGCCGCCGGTCACCTGGATGGTGTCGGTGTCGGTGCCGCCGTTGATGGTCCCGGTGTTGGCGGTGCCGCCGGTGAAGAACCCGCCGACGCCGCCCTTGGCGATGATGGTGTCGTTGCCGGTGCCGCCGTTGACGATGCCGGCGTTGCCCACCGCGCCGCCCAGGAGGAGGCCGCCGCCGTTGACGGTGATCGCGTCGTTGCCGTCGTTGCCGTTGACGGTCGCGCCGGCCTCGACGCCGGCGCCGCTGCCGTTGACGGTGACGGAGTCGTTGCCGGCGCCGGCGTTGACGGTGTCACCGGTGGCCACGGTGCCGCAGACGATGACGTCGGCGCCGGAGGTTCCGCTGATGGTGTGGTTGGTGGAGGTGGTGCTTTGGGCGGTACCGTTGACGACACAGTTGGTGGCGGAGACGGCACTGGCGGGGCCCGTCATACACACGCCCGCCACCAGCACGCCCGCCGCCAGCAGCGGCAGCCGGTGGAGCCTGGTCAAGCCTTTGCTATGTGACACGATTGTCACTCTCCTTGTCGGGTCAGCCCGAGTTCCGAAGACAAATCGTCACGCGGTTCGAACGCTACGCCGCAGGGGGCTTCCTGTCCACTGGACTAACTGCGAAAAAGTTCGTGGCGGGGTGTTGGCCGGCGCTGCTTCCTTGAGCGGACTTCCGGCGTAGGCCCAGCGGAAGGGTCCGGCGGTTTCTTCGCGGTTGATGGTGTAGCGCTGGGTCTTGTCGACGAGGGCGTCCGGGGTGGCGAAGTCTCCGTGCCGTGGGACCCGGCGGGTCAGCGTGGAGAAGACCAGCTCGACCTGGTTGAGCCAGGAGGCGTCGGGGAAGGCGGTGAAGGTCACCGCGTCGTTGCCTGTGATCACCTCGGTGAGCACTTCGCCCGTGCGCACGTCTAGGGCCGCCACCAGACGGACGGTGCCGTGGCGGACGTACTCATACCCCTGGCGGACCGGTTCGCCCCGGGGCGGCCGGGGTGCTTGCGGGAGCGGGCCGCGATCGTGGTCTTCTCGTCGACGGACAACAGCACCGCGTCTTCGGGCGGGTTGTGGTACAGGTCGCAGATGTGCTCGACGCGCTGCCAGAACCCGAGGCAGTCTGTGATCAGGTGGCGCTTCCGACCTGCCACTTTCTTCCCCGCGTCGTATCCGCGGCTGTCGGCGCCGACAGTTTCCGCGGTTCGGACGGATTGGGAGTCGATGATCGCCGCGGTCGGGTCCGTCTCCCGCCTTCCGCCTGTCTCACCAGGTCACGCAGGTCACGCAGGTCATTGTGGACCGCGTCGACGTCACCGTCCTGGTACCGGCCGGTGAAGATCGCGCGCGCGGTCCGCCAGGGCGGGTTGTGCTCGGAGTGGTTCGTCACCACCGGGCTGTCAAGAGGCCCTGTCCCTATGGGGAGTTATGGGCGAAGACGCCCGCTCGGCACTCCCTGGTGGATCGGCTTGTCCACAGGCACTAAGGCAACACGTCGAAACCGTCCGCGTCGGACCGGGCCCGCCGCCGCAGCACCACAAACACCGCACCGCCGATCACCAGCCCCGCCGGGACACACACCCCCAGCCACAGACCCCACGGCAACGCGGAATCCCCACCCGACACCGCGGCCTTCACCGGGGCGGCCTGGGTCTGCTGCTGCGGCGACGCAGCCGCAGCCGGTGTCTGACCGGGCTTGGCCGCCGGACCCACCAGCGCCCCCACCGGCTGCGCCTTCCCCACCGCCTGGAAACCCCAGTCCAGGAGCTTGGCGGTCTCCTCGTACGTCTTGCCCTTGCCCTTGACGTGCATGACGCCGACCAGCAGAGTGCGACCGTTCCGCTCCGCCATCCCGACGAACGTGTTGTCCGCGTTGGTCGTGAAACCGTTCTTCACCCCGAGCATCCCCGGATACGTGTCCAACATCGTGTTCGTGTTGTGGATCCCGAACGGCGGATCACCCGGCTTCCCGGGGAACTGCGCGTTCCTGGTGCCCGCGTAGCTCTTGAAATCCGCGTTCCTCATACCCTCCCGGGCGAACAACGACAGGTCGTACGCCGACGACACCTGCCCCACCTCGTCGTACCCGTCCGGCGTCACCGCCGTCGTGTCCAACGCGCCCAGCTGCTTCGCGCGCTCGTTCATCTGCCGCACCGTCTCCGGCACACCACCGTTCATCGCACACAGCACATGCACCGCGTCGTTCCCCGACTGTAGGAAAACCCCACGCCACAGGTCCTCGACCTTGTACGCCTGGTTCTCCTTGATGCCCACCAGACTGCTCCCGGCACCCAAACCCTGCAGCTCCTGCGGGGCCACCAGATGCTCGGTGTTCCGGTCGATCTTCGGCAGCACCGTGTCGGCGAACAACATCTTCAACGTCGACGCGGGCGGCAACTTCCAGTGCGCGTTCTTCGCCGCCAACACCTCACCCGACACGGCGTCCGCGACCAGCCACGAATAACCCGTCACCTCAGGCAACGGAGCAACCCCGGCGGGAACATCAGCCTGCACACCGGGCAGCGCCAACCGCGGCCCGCCCACATCCGACATCCCCGCCGGTGGCGGGGGCTCCGGCGCAGGCGTATCCGCCGTCGGCGGCCGCTCCGGGGCGGCGACCGCTACCGGCCCCACCCCCAGAAGGGTGACAAGGGTCGCCGCAGCGATCGCAACAGGCTGGAGAACACGGTGTGACCTGGGCGGCATACATATGAGCGTATCCACGAGCCCCGGCTGCGGTGCGACCGCCGCACCGGCGCATACTGGACCCATCGGCGTGAACGACCGGAAATCCACCCGCATGCCCCAACAACCAAGGGCATACGGGACACCGGCCACCCGAAAAGAACACCAGCAGCCCAAGGAGCAGCACGTGCGGATCGGCCGCGGCATGTCCGCCTTCCTCGCCCTCTTCGGACTCTGGACCTGGATCCTGTGGCCCCGGTTCCTCAAAGCGATCTGGGACGACGACCGCTCCTGGAACGACGGCCCCACCACCTTCTTCCTCATCCACATCCTGCTGATCGCCGCGTCCTTCGCGTTCGGCAACATCATCGGCTGGCTCGGCGTCAAGGGCCTGCGCCACGACCGCCGCACGCTCCCGCGATGACCACGCCGAGCACGGGCTGCCCCCTCGACGGCACCCTTGACGGCTCCCTCGGCGTGCCGCTCGACGACCTCGTCGACAGCCTGGTCGGCGGTTTCGCCGACGGCCCTCCTGGCACCGTTCCCGACGGCCCCGAACTCTTCACCCGCGAATTCGGCACCGACCCGTACCCGGCTTACGCCCACCTGCGCGAACACGCACCCGTCCACCAGGTGAAGCTTCCCAGTGGCGTCGAGGCCTACCTCGTCACCCGCTACGCCGACGGCCGCCAGGCACTCGCCGACCAACGCCTCAGCAAGAACCCCCGCCACGCCTACAAGGCCTGGCAGCAGGGCAAGGTCGGCGTCCCGGGGGAGCACCGCTCCGGCATCGGCGCGCACCTGCTCAACATCGACCCGCCGGACCACACCCGGCTCCGCCGCCTGGTCTCCAAAGCCTTCACCCCGCGCCGCGCCGAAGCCTTCCGGCCGCGCATCGAGGAGCTGACCGACCGGCTCATCGACACGTTCGCCGCCAACGGCAGCGCCGACCTCATCCACGAGTTCGCGTTCCCGCTGCCGATCTACGCGGTCTGCGACCTCCTCGGCGTCCCCGCCGAAGACCAAGAGGACTTCCGCACGTGGGCCGGGCTGATGATCCGCCACCGCATCCCCGGTGAGAAGCCCCCGCCCCGCGGCGGCATGCGCCGCGCCGTCAACCTCATGCAGACCTACCTGCGCGAACTCATCATCCGCAAACGCGCCGGACTCAAGACCGACGGCGGTGACGACGACCTCATCTCCGGGCTCATCCGGGCCAGCGACCACGGTGAACACCTCACCGAGGACGAAGTCGTCTCGATGGCCTTCATCCTGATCTTCGCGGGCTTCGAGACGACGGTGAACCTCATCGGCAACGGCCTCCACACCCTGCTCACCCACCCCGGGCAGCGCGCCCAGCTCGCCGCCGACGCGGACCTGATCGTCTCCGCCGTCGACGAGCTCCTGCGCTACGACGGCCCGGTGGAGATCGCCACCTGGCGCTTCACCACCGCCGCCGTGACCATCGGCGAAACCGACATCCCCGCCGGCGAACCCGTGCTGGTCGTCCTCGCGGCGGCCGACCGCGACCCCGAGCGGTTCCCGCAGCCGGACACGCTGGACCTCACCCGAGCCGACAACCAGCACCTGGGATTCGGCCACGGCGTCCACTACTGCATCGGCGCGCCGCTGGCCCGGCTCGAAGGCCAGATCGCGATCAGCACACTGTTGCGGCGACTTCCCGATATCCGGCTTGACGAGCCGTCAACGGAATTGTTCTGGCGCGGCGGACTCATCATGCGCGGACTGCAGCGGCTGCCCGTCGCATTCACCGCCGAAGAGCGCTGAAACAAGCAGCTGAGACAAGCTGCTGAGACGAGAAGCTGCGACAAGCCCCATGGGGTGGACGGCGGAATGCGGAATGACGGAAGGCCCGGTGTGCGAGCACCGGGCCTTCCGTCATTCCCCCCGCGGCACGCTCCCCAAGAACCAGCCGCTGGTCCGGATCAGCCGCTTCCCCGAGAACCGGCCGACCCTTCTCCCCCTGTTCCCCGCAGTGGAGGCCGCACCGGGTGTTTCCCCGACGCCCGGTGCGGCCTCTGCTGCCGTGAAGCCCCTCCGCTCCCCAGCGGACCCTCACAACGTCATTTGTACCCCCGGGGCAGGGCATCCGACTACAAACCTTGACCTGATTCACTGACAGTGGTGAATTACTGTCACAATCTCGGCACAGCAGGTTTCTTCGGTGGTGGTACGCGGAATGTGAGCGGGATTTCCGCGCGGTGAATTCCGCGCACCAGTCGGCCGCCTGTTTCAGCGTCAGGGCGAAGTCAGACGGAAGTCAGACCGACGTCAGACGGAAGTCAGGCCGACGTCGGACGGAAGGGGATATCAGACCAGCACCTTCGCGAAGGTGTCAGCCAGCACCTGGTAGCCCGCGGGATTCGCGTGGATGTCCTGCTTCGTGCACATGAACGTCCACTGGCAGACCCGCGCCACGTTCAGCGGCACCTCACCCACACCCGGCAGCGGGACCGTCGGCGAGAACGAGTTCGTCGAGAACGCCGTGGCCACATCGGCCGTACGGAAGCCCTTGACCGTCAGATTCCACCAGATCACCTGGTTGAACGCCGACTGCAGGAAGTTCGAGAACCGCGCCGTCCCCTGCCCCTGCGGACCGGCCAGCCACGCGGCCAGGAACGGGTTGTAATACGTCATCCCGGCGTACTGCACCTTCGATCCGCCGGCCGCCTTCAGCTGCCCGAGGATCACCGGCAGGTTCCGCCCCACCGCGGCGATCCCGTCGATCGTGCACTTCAGGTTGACCGTCCCACCCGCCGCACACCGGCCGACATCGTTCGCGCCGATGTCGATCGTCACGTAACGCACCTGGGACTTGTGCGCCTTGACGAACTTCACCGCCGCGTCCAGCTGCGACTTCGCGCCTTCGTACGTACACCGGTCGCCGTTGATCATCGACGTGGTGGTCGCGCCCGAACAGCCGAGCTTGATGTGCTGGAGCTTGGAGTCCTTGGCCTTCAGCTGCGTGTACAGCCGGTCCGTGTAGCCCTGGTCGGTGTCACCCAGGCCCGGCATGTAACCCCGGGCCAGCGAGTCACCGGTCGACACGTAGTACGTCGGGCCCATGTCGGCCGTGGCCGACGCCGAAGCGATTCCACCAGCTACCAGCATGGCGGCGCAGGCGGCGAACGCGAGCACAGTCCGCGATCTGAAACGCATTCCGTTCCCCCCAGAGGTGCCCTCAGGACCACCGGCGGCGGTCGTGGGCGCCCATTGTGGAACGTTCCGCGCCAGAAGTCCCTACCCGCGGGTAGATCCTTCCGCCGGATGATCGACCTGACCAAGCCCTGCTAGTCGTTGTCGAACGGCCCTATCACCGAACGCAACAGCCCGGCCAGCGTAGCCCGTTGATCCAGCGTCAGCCCGCCGAGGATGTCCCGCTCGTGCTCAAGCAGGTCGGCCATCGCCAAGTCCACCCGCTCCCGGCCGGTCGCGGTCAACTGCACCAGAACCCCACGCCGGTCACCCGGATCGGGCAGTCGCCGCACGAGGTCTTTGGCCACCAGACGGTCGATGCGATTGGTCATCGTTCCGGAGGTCACCAGCGTCTGGGTGAGGAGTCTTCCGGGGGAGAGCTGATAGGGATCGCCAGCCCGCCGCAACGCCGAGAGCACGTCGAACTCCCACGACTCCAGGTCCCGCGCGGAGAACGCCGAACGCCGCGCCCGGTCCAGATGGCGGGCCAGACGGGTGACGCGGCTGAGCACCTCAAGCGGTTCAACGTCGAGGTCAGGGCGTTCCCGCCGCCATGCCTCGATCAGCCGATCGACCTCGTCCCTCATGGGGGCGAGTCTAGCGAGTACTTCGACGCCGAGCCTCTTGACGTCGAGACAAAGCGCGGGCAGGCTGAAGGAAGTCTCTCGACATCAAGATAAATTGGGTACGGAGGAACCGGACCGCCATGTGGAACCCCCGCCGATACCTCCACTACACCGACGAACGCGACCGCCCCTTCCACGACCGCACCGACCGCATCCCCACCCACAACCCGCACATCGTCATCGACCACGTCCAACTCGCCGCACCGGTCGGCAGCGAGGACATCCTGCGCCGGTTCTGCACCCAGGCGCTCGGCATGACGGAGATCCCCAAACCGCCGATGCTCACCGCCCGCGGCGGCTGCTGGTTCGCAGCGGGAGCGGTCCAGCTCCACTACGGCACCGAGGCCGACTTCCGACCCGCGCGCAAGGCCCACCTCGCCCTGCGGGTGCGGGGGATCGACGCGTACGGAACACACCTGGCCGCCTGCGGCAGCACCGTGACCTGGGACGACAACCTGCCGGGGCACCGCAGGTTCTACGCCGACGACCCGGTGGGGAACCGGCTCGAATTCCTGGAACCCCACTGAGCCTGGCATGCCGGAGGGCGCCGCACCCCCACAGGAGAACGACGCCCTTCGAACGCGATCAGGTGCTGCGACGCCCCATCAGATGCGGCTTGGACTCAAGCCCTGACAAGCCGTTCCACGCCAGGTTCACCAGATGCGCGGCCACCTCGGCCTTCTCCGGCTTCCGCACGTCCAGCCACCACTGCCCGGTCAGCGCCACCATGCCCACCAGCATCTGCGCGTACATCGGCGCGAGACGCGGGTCGTAGCCACGCGACTTGAACTCATGGCCGAGGATGTCCTCGACCTGCGTCGCGATGTCGTTCAACAGCGACGCGAACGTGCCCGTCGACTGCGCCACCGGAGAATCCCGCACCAGGATGCGGAAGCCGTCCGTCGACTGTTCGATGTAGTCGAGCAGGGCGAACGCCGCCTGTTCCAGCAACTCCCGCGGATGCCCGCCGGTCAACGCGCTGGTCACAAAGTCCAGCAGCGTCCGCATCTCACGGTCGACCACGACCGCGTACAACCCTTCCTTGCCGCCGAAGTGCTCGTACACCACAGGCTTCGAAACACCGGCCTTGTGGGCGATCTCCTCGACACTCGTACCGTCGAAACCGCGCTCGGCGAACAGCGAGCGGCCAATGTCGATCAGCTGCTCACGGCGCTCCTTACCGGTCATGCGCACGCGACCGCCGCTGCGTGCGGCGGCCCTTCTGTTGCTGTCGGTCACCGATACATCATGTCGCGCGTCGGGCCTCCACTCGCGCCCGGTCCGGCCAGCGGACGTCGGATACCCACTTCAACTGCTCCATCCACCGGATGATCCTGGCACTGGAATCGAGCTGACCACGCAGTACGCCGTGACGCGCCGAGGTCTGGTCGGCGTGGTGCAGGTTGTGCCACGACTCGCCCATCGAGGGGATCGCCAGCCACCACACGTTGCCCGACTTGTCGCGGGACTTGAAAGGACGCTCACCCACCGCGTGGCAGATCGAGTTGATCGACCACGTCACGTGGTGCAGCAGCGCGACCCGGACCAGACCGGCCCAGAACAGTGCCGACAGCGCCCCCTGCCAGGACCACGACCACAGACCGCCGACCAGCGCCGGCGCGAGGAGCGACACAGCGACCCACAGCGGGAACTGGCGCGAGACCCGCACCATGTCCTTGTCCTTCAGCAGGTCGGGCGCGTACTTGCTCTGGTCGCTCTGCTCGGTGTCGAACAGCCACCCCATGTGGGACCACCACATGCCCTTGGTCAGCGCCTTGAACCCGGTGCCGTACTTCCACGGGGAGTGCGGGTCGCCGTCCTGGTCGGAGAACTTGTGGTGCTTGCGGTGATCCGCCACCCAGCGGACCAGCGGCCCCTGGATCGCCATGTTCCCCGCGATCGCCAACGCGATCCGCACCGCGCGGTGCGCCTTGAACGACCCGTGCGTGAAGTACCGGTGGAACCCGACGGTGATGCCGTGCCCGGTGATCGCGTACATGACGGCCGCGATGACCACGTCCCGCCAGTGCAGCCCCCACCCCCAGGTCACCGGCACGGCGGCGATCAGCGCCAGGAACGGGAGCCCGATGAAGAGCCCGAGCGCGATCTGCTCGGCCAGGTTCTTCTGCTCACCGCCCATTGTGCCGCTTGCCTGCGGCGGCGTGTCCAGGACAGCGGTACTCGTGGGAGCGGTCATATAAGGAGCCCTCACCGGTAGGCAACAGAGAAAACCCCAGGACAGGGGTGGATCTACGGTGCCGTAACTTACGCACCCGTAGGTTTTGCCAGTATTGCAGGACGATACCCGGATCGAACAGGGGCGCTACGTCAAACGGTTTTCAACGCGGTAAGACATGCGGGACCGGCCTGAACAAGCCGATCCGGCTGGATTCACTCGATGAGATGGTCTACCTAGACGATCATGGACATCAGGACATTCGTGCGAGGAGGCTGCTCGTATGGACGAACTGAGCGGGCGGGTGGCGAGCCGACTTCAGGCACAGAGGGGCGGCCTCTCCGGGCCCGCAACCACCGTTGCAACCCCGGACCAGGTGCCCGAAGGGCCCCGGCACCTACGCAAAGAGCACGCGCGAGCGCTGCGCTGTGAAGGGCTCACGTGCCTGGAAATCGCACAGTTGATCGGAGAGCCCAAGACGACCGTTACCTACTGGACCCGTGAGATCCCCGTACCGAAGCGTGCCAACCGGCAGCGCACTTGGGTAGAGAACGCGCGGGCGCAGGAGGTCATCGCCGAGTTCCGCGCCGAGCACGGTGAACCGGACTCCCCGCTGAAGTCCAAGCTGCAGAACCTTCGTCGGACGGGGCCGAAACCCCATGCAGTCGCGGATGAACTCCGGGCGATGGCCCGTGAGATGCGGCTGGCCGGGAAGACGTACGACGAGATCGAGCTGGAAGTCGGCGTATCGAAGAGTACGGTCTCGCTTTGGGTGCGGGACCTGCCGAAGCCAGAGCGCCGCTACCGGCCGCAGGAAGGACACATGGCCGCCATGCGCGATGCCCGACACATGCAGTTGGAGGCGAGGCGTGCTGCGAACAAGTCGGAAGCGCAAGCTCAGGTCGGACAGATGACAGACCGAGATCTGTTCATGGTGGGTCTGTCGCTTTACTGGGCCGAAGGGGCGAAGGACAAAACCCACCGACGGTCTGAGAACGTCCTGTTCGTCAACAGCGACCCCGATGTGATCGATGTCTTCAGAGTGCGGTTCGCACCGTAATGCCCGGGTTTGGTGTCGCTCGATGGGGTGACGTTGGGGCATCTCTGCCGGTCGGGCGTTCGAGGTTCGCTT